>NZ_FR894894.1:13362-17711 GCF_000434255.1 Ruminococcus sp. CAG:379
CGGATGACCTGACTGCCCCGGCACCTGCCACCACCTTTGCCCATCTGGACGCCACCACCGTATTGTCCCGTCAGATCTCCTCCCTGGGTATTTACCCGGCGGTGGATCCTCTGGATTCTACCTCCCGGATCCTGACCCCGGAGATCGTGGGGCAGGAGCATTACGAGGTAGCACGGGCAGTGCAGACCATTTTGCAGCGGTATACAGAATTGCAGGATATCATTGCCATTATGGGCATGGACGAGCTGTCCGAGGAGGATAAGCTGACGGTGAGCCGGGCAAGAAAGATCCAGCGGTTCCTGTCCCAGCCCTTCTCGGTTGCGGAGCAGTTTACCGGCATGAAGGGCAAGTATGTGCCCATCAAGGAAACCATCCGGGGCTTCAAGGAGATCATTGCGGGCATGCACGACGACCTGCCGGAGTCTGCATTCCTGTTTGTGGGAACCATTGATGAGGCAGTGGAAAAGGCGAAAAAGGGTGTGAGTGAATGACGGCATTCCCGTTGAAGATCGTGACGCCGGAGAAGATCTTTTTTGATGGCTCGGCGGAGCGTGTGGTGCTGCGTACCTCAGAGGGCGACCTGTGTATTCTGGCGCGGCATGAACCGTTTGTGGCAAGCCTGCCCTCCGGCCCGGTACGGATCACCGTGGACGGTGCGGATCGCTATGCAGCCCTCTCCACCGGCGTGGTGCAGGTGGAGAAGGAGGGGACTACCATCCTTGCCTGTGCCATAGAATGGGCGGAGGATATTGACCTTGCCTGGGCAAAGCGCTCCGAGCAGCAGGCGATCGATCGTAAAAACAAGGCAAAAAGCGATGCGGAGCTGCGCCGTGCAGAGCTGAAGCTCCAGCGGGCACTGAACCGCATTCATGTATCCGGTATGCAAAAGTAAATGACAATGCCGCACAAGGCTGGGATCCCGGCTTTGTGCGGCATTTTTTATTGAAACCGATCCGTATGCTTGTTGGTGCCTTCCTTTTTGTATACGGACAGGGTATTGTCCGGATTGCACAGGGCAAGCAGTACCTCCTTGGGGGTGTAATGGTGCATGGCAAGCTGATGGTTCAGCCATTGCATATCCTTGCCGCTGTCCTGCAAATTACCCGTCAGGATCTTCCCGTCCAGGATCACGGGGATCTGGGGGCTGTCCGGCTGGGGCTGCATGTTGAGATCCGCCGGGGTCACGGGTCGTGCGTCCGGCTTGGGCAGGAAGGACAGCCTGCCGTTTGCCTCCATGACGATCAATTGCAGGCTATCCAGATTGTAGTAGCCGCCGGTGCGGCACTGGGTGAGCAATTCGCTCAGATCCATCCGGGCACGCTTCAGGTGGTTCCGGTACAGCTTGCCGTTGTCGTAAAGAATGAGGGAGCGCCCCTCCAGAAAGCGCCGGGCACCCAGCCACCGGTTGGAGGCAAGATCGCTGAGCACTGTTGCCAGGGCGTAGATGCCCATAGCCAGCAGGGGCTTAAGAAAGTCGCTTTCCAGAGAAGTCGCCATTTCGGCAGCAATGGAGCCGATGGTGATGCCGTTGATATAGTCGAACAGGTTCAACTGGGACATTTGCTTGTTGCCGATGAGCTTGGTCAACAGAAACAGGGCGATGATGGAGCCGATGGAGGCTGCGGTCACGTTCAGTAAATCCATAATCAAATCCTTTCTGTGCAGTCCGGGATCGAATGGCTGCCTTTGTTTTAGCATGCCCGAAAATGCCGATTTTACTGCGCACAGACTTTCAATATTCTGTTCAAACAATCGTAAAATAATATGCTCAAAAGAGCAGGGGGAACCATTCTCCAAACTGGACAATTCCGCCAAACTTTTTGGAAAGGGAAATACTGGTCTTTACAAGTGCCGAAAAATAGATTACAGTATATACAACGAGTACAACAAGGAGGTCATTTTCTTGAATCAGATATGGAAGCGTGTAATTTCGGCGGCAATGGCGGCGACCCTGGTGGCAGGAGGAAGCCTTTGCGCACTGCCTGCATCCGCAGGACAGCAGCTGGGACAGACCAATTTTGACGACGGGGTGGGCTTGCCCTGGCATGTATGCGAGTCTCTGACGGGTAAAATGAATTTTAACATTGACAACGGGGTGTATACCATCGAGATCGTCAATCCGGGGGGCGCATCCCGGGGCGGCGAGGATCGCTGGGACTGTCAGTTCCGGCACAGAGGGCTGACTCTGGTCAGCGGTTGTCACTATGAGGTATCCTTTGATATCACCGCCAGCCAGAGCTGCACCTATTACACCAAGATCGGCGATATGGGTGAGCCTTTTGTGGAGGACTGGCACGGTGAGCCGGACGATTCCCAGCATGAAAGCTACTGGGATGTGAAGCAGCTGACAGCCAACCAGAAAACCACCGTGAAGGGCAGCTTTACCGCAAAGCGCACTGCGGAGGTGGAGTGGGCATTCCACATCGGCGGCGACAGCGTGCAGCCCGGTACCGTCTTCACCTTTGACAACATGTCCCTGATCTGTACGGACAGCAGCGAGCATGACTATGTGGCGGAGCAGCCCTGGGTGCGCTCGGATATCCTCACCAACCAGCTGGGCTACTTTGAGAACATGAGCAAGAAGGCAACCCTGCTTTCCAGTGACAGCAGCGGTGTGGAGTTCTATCTGAAGGATGCCAGCGGCAGCACCGTGTACACTGGTACCTCCACCCCTAAGGGACTGGATGCGGATTCCGGGGACAATGTGCATGAGCTGAATTTCAGCGAATACACCACCGTCGGAACTTATTATCTGGAAACTGCCTCCGGCGCCAAGAGCCGGGAGTTCCAGATCGGCAACGGGGGACTGTACTCCAATATGCTGTACGATGCGCTGAACTATTTCTATCAGAACCGCAGCGGCATCGAGATCCAGAGCCAGTACATCATTTCCGGGGACAGCGCCAGTCTTGCCCGGGCGGCAGGTCATAACCCGGATACTGCCACCATCGAGCAGACCTGGGGCTACAGCGGCAGCAGCGGCACCCAGGACATTACCGGCGGCTGGTATGACGCCGGCGATCACGGAAAATATGTGGTGAACGGCGGCATTTCCCTGTGGCTGATGCAGAACCAGTATGAGCATGCCCTCAAGAAGGGGGATGTTTCGGTATACGCAGACGGAACCATGTCCATTCCGGAGAACGCCAACGGCTATCCGGATCTGCTGGATGAAGCCCGGTATGAAATGGAATGGTTCATGAAGATGATCGTTCAGAGCGGAGACTATGCGGGCATGGCGTACCACAAGGTGCATGACTCCAAATGGACAGCTCTGGCAGTGGCACCGGCGGAGGATACGGAGGAGCGTATCATCAAGCCGCCCACGACAGCGGCAACCCTGAACGTGGCAGCATGCGGCGCGCAGGCGTACCGGCTGTGGAAGGAGCTTGATGCCACATTTGCACAGAAGTGTCTGGACACTGCCAAGGCGGCATACACCGCAGCCAAGGCACATCCCGAAATGTACGCACCTCTGGATGAATCCAAGGGTGGCGGCGCCTACGGGGACAACGATGCAACGGATGAATTCTACTGGGCAGCCTGTGAGCTGTTTGTATCCACCGGGGACAGCAGCTATCTGAACGATATGAAGGCTTCCAAGCACTATCTGTCTCTGCCCACAGCACTGAGCGGCGGCGAATCCGTGGATACGGTGGGCTGCTTTGACTGGGGACATACTGCAGCTCTGGGTTCTCTGACCCTGACTCTGTACACCGATCAGCTGGGGGCTGACGCAGATCAGCTCAAGAACAATCTGACCACCGCAGGGGATTATTTCGCAAAGCTGGCGGCAGATCAGGGCTATGGGCAGCCCTATGGGCAGAGCGCCATTTCCTACGCAAACAAGAATACTGGCTATATCTGGGGTTCCAATTCCTTTGTAGCGGACAACGCCATCCTGCTGTCCTATGCCTATGATATGACGGAAAATGACGCATATCTCACCGGGGCAGTCAGCGCCATGGACTATCTGCTGGGCAGAAATCCCATGGATTACTCCTATGTAACAGGCTACGGCACCCACGCCGTCAAGTATCCCCACCACCGGTTCTGGGCACATCAGGTGCAGGATTCCTATCCGCTGGCACCCAACGGGGTTCTGGTGGGCGGTCCCAACTCCGGCATGGAGGATCCCTGGGTAAAGGGCTCTGGCTGGAAGGAGGGACAGATCGCACCGGCAAAGTGCTATCTGGATCACATCGAAGCCTGGTCTGTGAATGAGTGCACCATCAACTGGAATACCCCTCTGGCATGGATGACCGCATTCCTGGCAGAAAAGGCAGGGGGCATTACCGTGACCCACGGCAGCGGCGGTACAGCCAATGCGACCACCACCCCTGCATCCA
>NZ_FR894894.1:17788-20534 GCF_000434255.1 Ruminococcus sp. CAG:379
GGCAGCGGCAGCAGCCTCCAACCAGTCCGGGGAAAAGAAGGATGGGGGCAGCAAGCTGTGGATCATTGTTCTTGCCGTTCTGGCAGGTCTCGTCAGCATTGAGGTGTTCGTGTTCAAGATCCTCAAGATGAACAAAGCCAATGCAGCTGCACAGGCAGCCGTACCCCAGCAGCCGGCGGCTCCGGTTCAGACCGAACAGCCCCAGGCTCCGGCGGATTCCCAGGATCAGAACCCTCAGCAGCCTCAGTAACAAACGGAACGGCAGCAGAATGCTGCCGTTTTGATTTTGACCCTTATCCAAATTATTCTGTAGGAAACATACAAAAATGCCCTTGAAACAATACGGATTCTATGCTATAATGAATAGACATAAATAGAATATGCAGCATTGCAAAGATGCTGTTGACAGAAAGGGAAGTTATGAATAATCAGATTCAGGCACTGCTTGACAGTGTGGAGCAGGTCATCGTAGGAAAGCGCCCGGTGATTACCCGGGTAGTGGCTGCACTGCTCTGTAATGGTCATGTGCTGATCGAGGATGTGCCCGGGGTTGGCAAGACCCAGCTGGCAGCATCCCTGTCCCGTTCCCTGGGAGGGAGCTTCAACCGGATTCAGCTGACGCCGGATATTATGCCCTCTGATGTGGTAGGCTTTTCTATGGTGGATCAGCAGACCGGAAAGCTGGAATACCGTCCCGGTGCAGCGATGTGCAATTTTCTTTTGGCGGATGAGATCAACCGCGCCTCCCCGAAGGTGCAGTCCAGTCTGCTGGAGGTCATGGAGGAATATCAGATCAGTCTGGACGGTCAGACCCGTCCGCTGCCCCGTCCCTTCATGGTGCTGGCTACCCAGAACCCGGTGGAGACCTACGGTACCTATCACCTGCCGGAGGCGCAGATGGATCGCTTCTTCATGCGCATCAGCATGGGGTATCCCACCCCGGAGGAGGAAATGCGGATCCTGGAGCGCACGGAGCATTACAATCCCATTGAAAATATCAAAGCACCGGCGGTAACGCTGGATTCCGTTCTCCGGTTGCAGCAGCAGGTGGCGCAGGTCACCGTGGCGGACAGTGTGAAGGCATACATCCTCTCCATCGTCAGTGCTACCCGGAGCATGGAGGAGGTCACTCTGGGGGTCAGCCCCCGGGGCAGTATCGCACTGTATAAGGCGGCAAAAGCAAACGCTTTTATGTTCGAGCGCAGCTATGTGACCCCCGGCGACGTGAAGACCATGGCGGAATGTGTGCTGGCGCACCGGATCCTGCTTTCCGCAAAGGGCAAAACCGTTTTTGGCACACCCCAGGCGTGTCTGGCATCCGTGCTGGATCGTGTGGCTGTGCCCATGGGCTGAGTGATGGCAGCGGTAGTGGGCTATCTGGCGGTGCTGGGCATCCTGGCTCTGTTCACCTTCTATATGGACGGAGATACGGGGGTGCAGCTTTTGGCGGTGTATCTGCTGCTTCCGGCAGCATCCGCCCTGCTGACCCTTCTTGCCCGGCAGCAGCTGAAAATCCGGCTGACCCTGCCTGATAGCGTGAAAAAGGGTGGGACATGCATGCTGACAGCGGAGATCACCAAGCGCTGGCGGATTCCACTGCCCTTTGTCCGGTTCCGGCTGGAGCCGGACGGGCATTTTGATTCTCCCATGGTGCCGGTGCAGACGGCTCTGGCATTCGGCAGGCAGGACACCCGACAAGCGGAGCTTCTGCCCCGGATATGCGGACAGGCGCAGGTGGATGCGGCGGATCCACGGGTGATTGGCTACTTTGGCTTTTTAAAGCTGAAACTGGAGATGCCCGCCCCGGCGCAGGTCATGATCGTGCCCCAGGTGCCGGAGCTGACCGCCAAGGATGCGCTGTTTACCGTTATGAGCGCCGCCGTGCAGACAGAAAGCGAGGAGGAGACCAATACCCAGGTTGCGTTTGGCGCTGCCACCACTGCAGGCTATGAACACCGGGATTATGTGCCGGGGGATCCTTTGAAGCGGATCAACTGGAAGCTGTCCTCCAAGCGGCAGAGCCTGATGGTGCGGATGGATGAGGCGGTTTCCCTGTCCCGGGTACATGTGCTGCTGGATCTGGCACGGCCTCAGGGCGCCCCTGCATACAAGTCCCGGTTCCTGCTGGAGCAGCAGATCACCGAGGGGGCGCTTGGCATGCTGGCGCTTTGTGCCCGGCAGGGCATGGCAGCGGTTTTTTCCTATCAAAGCCTGTCCGGCTGGCAGGAGGTATTGGCAGAAAGCCCAGAGGCGGTGGAGGAGCTGGCACTGCATGTGCTGGAACGGGGCTTTTCGGAAGAATTGGGTGCAGCCCGGCTGTCCGGCAGTTTTCTGTCCGGTTCCGGCAGCGGGGTGTATCTCATCTATACTGCAAACCCGGATCCGGAGCTGCTGTCCCAGGCAGCCCGTATGCGGGGCGAGGTACATATCGTAATGCCCGGCGGCATGGCTGCTGCCGGCGCAAAGCTGCATTTCTGGTGGCTGCAGTCCGATTTCCGGCTGTTGCCGATGACATAAAGGATACGCTTATGGAACTGTTGCTACAACGCCCTATGGTAAAACGGCTGCTCAGGCTGGACTGGGTGCCGGTGATGTTTGCCGCCTTGATTCTGACCGGGATCATGAGCTATTACGCCGGGCATTACCTACCCTTGGCGGCGGCGGGTTCATTGGTTGTGATGCTGGTGCAATTCCGGGTGCTGGATTGGATCCACAAAATGCGCTGGCGGGGCTGGCTGATCTATCT
>NZ_FR894894.1:20546-40013 GCF_000434255.1 Ruminococcus sp. CAG:379
GGGGCTGGCTGATCTATCTGGCAGGGCTGTTTTTGTCCTTGTTTCTGATCTCCCAGCTGATTCAGCTGGTTGAGCCAAGTCAGCAGGTGGAGTTTTTCATCTGGGTGCTGACTCCCCAGTCCGTTCTGGACTTTTCCGGGCCATACACCCTGGTGATGTTCCTGCTGTTTGGCATTTTCATCGGCTTCTGCGTCCATTTCTTTACCCGGATCCAGTACAGGGTTCTGGTGACCTTTGTACTGATGATGTTCCCCTTCCTGCTGTTCGGCCGTGAAGGAGATCCTATGCCGGTATGGCTGATGCTCCTGCTGCCTGCAGCCTATTTTGCGGTGATGATCTATTGCCGGAACCGGCGACCCAGTTCGGATGCACCGAAGCCGGCGGAAATCTGCTCCGGTACCATCTTTCTGTGGATTGCTCTGGCGGCGGTGCTGATTTTGCCCAAGCCTGCGGTGCAGGCGGATCGGCAGCTGATCGAAAGCTTGCTGAATTTTGATTCTCTGACGGATTTCCTGATGGAACGCATCAATGAATTTACCGATTCCTCCCATGTGGATGGGTTCTATCAGAACAGCAGCAAGATCATGTTCTATGTACAGGCACCGGAGCCGCTGAATCTGAAATTCAAGACCTTCACTCTGTACGATCCCGCAACGGATACCTGGAAAGCAGGGAAGCAGGATCAAAAACCGGATGGTACCATATCGCCGGCAGAGGATCCGGTGAATGTGGATCCGGCTCTGCTGTCCAATGCGCTGCTGCATGTGCTGACTGCGGATCCTTCCATCGGGGCGCGATACGGGCTGGATCTGACGGGCTTTTCCGAACAGCCCCGCACCACTGCCCGTGCCTGCACGGTGTATGCGGAAAAGGCACAGTATAACTTCGGACTGACTCCTACCTACTGGAGTATCTGCTACGGCGCCAATAACAGCAGCGTGACCCGCAGCGGCGTGCTGTATGATAACAGTGTGATGCGCAGCTACCGGGTGCAGTACTACGGGCAGCAGGATCAGTTGACGGAGCTGGCAGTGTATCTGAACCGGACGCTGGATCAGGAGCAGTGGAAGCAATTGCTGCGGCATGCCTGGTTCGGGGCAAGTGACCTGCCCGCGGAGGAAAGAGAGGCGCTGAAGCGTGCCTACCGCATTGTCCGGTACAGCCGTCTGCTGACAGATGACTACATGGCTGCGGACGCACCGGAGATTCCGGAGGGGGTCAAGACCCTTGCCCAGTCCATCGTGGGGGATGCACAGAGCGACCTGGAAAAGGCACAGCTGCTGGAGCAGTACTTCTGGCACAACGGCTTTGTGTACGACAAAACCTATTACAAAAGTCCGGGGGAGAATGCGGAGACCTTTCTGACAAGCACCCGCCGGGGCATCTGCTTTGACTTTGCCACCTCCTATGTGCTGATGTGCCGGGCGGTGGGGATCCCTGCCCGGTATGTGGAAGGGTACTCCATGAACGAAACCGACCAGAAGGGCATGTTCGTGATCCGGGGAGATGATGCCCACGCCTTTGCGGAGGTGTATCTGACCGGCATTGGCTGGTACTCCATGGATCCTACCATTTCCGCCGGGGATACATCCGATGGGCTTCAGGTGGATAGCCTGGTGCGGTTCATCGGTCTGATGGTGCTGGGTGGCTTTGCGCTGGCAGTGCTGCTCTGGTGGCTGCTGCACAGACGCATTGCAGAGGCATGGTTCCGCTGGCGGGTATTCCGCACTGCGCCGGAGCAGGCAGCATCCCTGCTGATGGCACGGATCAAGAAACAGGCACAGCTTTCCGATGGCTGTACCGCAGAGGAGCTTTCACGGCAGCTGCAAGTGCAGTATCAGGCAGGCTGTGACAGAATCCTTGCCGCACTGGAGCAGTGCATCTACGCACAAAGACCCCTGGATGGGGCGGCGGTTCCGGGACTGTATGCAGAATACACCCTGGCACGGGATCGGATCACACAGGTACAAAGAGAAGCAAGAAAGAAAAGAAGAAAACGAAAAAAAGGGGACAGCATGGAATTGGCATAACTGAACCGAAAGTGGGGATTATGATGAACATACTCGGAAAGCGAATGACAGCAGCGGTGCTGGCGGCTATGATCATGATCACAGGCATATGCCGTCTGAGCATCCCGGTGCAGGCAGCATCCGGCGAATATAAAAGCTGGCTGCAGACAGACTCCCGTTGGGGAAGCATTCAGCTGGGTTCCAGTGGCGCAACCATGTCCAGAATTGGCTGCGCCGTCACATCCCTTGCGAAGCTGGTGGTACATTCCGGCTCTGCAACGGAGGAAACCTTTGACCCGGGTAAGCTGTGCAACTATTTGAGCAAAAACGGCGGTTTCGACAGCTCCGGCAATATTTACTGGACTGTAGTAACCGGACTTGTGCCGGAATTCCACTTCTGTGCATACACCAGTTTCAAGACCACCACGGAGGCTGAAAAAGTGGCGGAGCTTGAAAAATACATCCAGGATGGATACTACATGGCGGTGTCTGTGAAGAATCGTGGGCACTGGGTGGCAGTGGATTATGTCAAGGACGGGGAAGTGTATATCATGGATCCGGCAAGCAACGCAAAGACCAATCTGTTTGATTCCTACGACTGCGCCGGTGTGACCCAGATCCGCCTGTTCAAGGGGCTGAACCCTCCGCCTACCACCGGGAATGCACCGGTGGAGAGCTATTACAAAACCGGCAGATACACCACCAATACGGGGCTGAACTTCCGGGCGAACGCAGGCATCACCTATGAGATCCTGGCGGATATCCCCAAGGATACCCTGGTGACCGTGGAGGGTACCTCCGGTGCATGGGGTCGGATCACCTACAACGGCAAGGTGGGCTGGATCTGTCTGGAATACTGCACCTATGTGGAAGGGGATTACTCCTATCCCACGGGGCGGTATCGCTCCACCTCGGACAACGGCTTGTATGTGCGGGGCGGTGTGGGTTCCACCATCGGTGCCATCGGCATGCTGGCGTATCTGGAGGAAGTAGATATTCTGGAGGTGCAGGATGGCTGGGGCAGGCTGAACTATCAAGGCAAGACCGGCTGGGTATGTATGAAGTATATGGAGCCGGTGGCTGCCACTACCATCACGACCACGACCACAACCACAACCACAACTACCACCACGACGACAACAACTACAACTACAACCACCACGACAACCACCACCACGCCCCAGCCCACGACTACCAGCACCACCACAACCACACAGACCACAGTGCCCGTAACGACAGCGCCGGAGCAGACCACCACGACTACGATGGGTACGCTGATGCCCGGAGATCTGAATGGCAACGGACAGGTGGACGCTGTGGATACAGTGCTGCTGTATGCGTATCTGGCAGGAAATCTGGAGCTGAACAGCCGACAGCTGGAGGCTGCGGACGTGGATCGGGACGGCGAACTGACCTTGATGGATGTGGTGCTGATGCAGCGCATGCAGGACGGATTATATGATTGGAAGGATTATACGACATGAATTGGATCGAAATACAGATTATTACCGCCTCTGCCGGGGTGGATGCCCTTTGCGCCATGCTGACGGATCTGGGCATCAAGGGCTTTTCCATTGCGGATCCGGCGGATTTCCAGGAGTTTTTGCAGAACAAGGAAGGTAAGTGGGACTACATTGACCAGGATTTGCTGGGTATGGCGCAAGGGGATACAACAGTGACTGTGTACCTGCCGGACAATGCACAGGGGGCGGAGCAGCTGGTTGCCCTGCGGGCAATGCTGGCGCAGATCCACGCCCGGGACGATGCGCAACTGTTCGGTACCCTGGAGCTGACGTTGAAAAACGTCCGGGAGGAGGACTGGGCGAACAACTGGAAGCAGTATTTCAAGCCCTTCACTGTGGGAGAACGGCTCCTTATCAAGCCCTCCTGGGAAATGTGTGAAAACCCCTGGAACCGGGCAGTGCTGGAGATCGATCCTGCATCCAGCTTCGGTACAGGGCAGCATCACACCACCCGGCTCTGCCTGGAACTGCTGGAGCAGCTGATGCATCCGGGGGATCGTGTACTGGATCTGGGCTGCGGCAGTGGGATCCTGTCCATCGGGGCGCTGCTGCTGGGGGCATCCGGCGCTACCGCAGTGGATATCGAGGAAAATGCGGCAGCCACTGCAACGGAGAATGCCCGGAAGAACCACATTGACCCGACACTGTACCGGGTGTTCTGCGGCAATGTGCTGGAGGATGAAACGCTGTGTCGGGAGATCGGTGATGGCTATGATCTGATCTGTGCCAATATTGTGGCGGACGTGCTGATCGCCATGAAGCAGCTGTTCCGGCAATTTTTGCGGCCGGAGGGCTCATTGATCATGTCCGGCATCATCATGGAGCGTCGGGACGAGGTGTTGGATCAGCTGAAAAAAGCAGGCTTTGCCTTACTGGAGGTTCGGGAAAAGGAAGGCTGGGCGGCAGCATCCCTCCGCATTTCATAAAAGCATCGGGGACGGGGATTTCTCTCCGTCCCCTTGCATTTTATGTGGATTCAGGGTATAATAAATACATCTGAATCAAACTGATGGGATACCGTCAGAAGAAAGGGAGGTCAGGGCGTGAAGGACGGCTTTTTGAAAATCGCCTGCGCAACACCGGATGTGCATGTAGCAGACTGCGCTTACAACAGGGAGCAGATTGTCCGTATGATGCAGGAAGCGGCGCATGCCGGAGCGGCGCTGACGGTATTTCCGGAGCTTTGCATCACAGGTTATACCTGTCTGGATCTGTTTTTGCAGGACACCCTGCTGGAGGGGGCACTGGACGCTCTGTTTGACATTCTGAAGCAGACAGAGGAGCTGGATATGCTCGCAGTGATCGGACTGCCCATTGCAGTGGACGGGAAGCTGTACAACTGCGCTGCCGTATGCCAGAGCGGACAGATCCTGGGCATCGTGCCCAAGCTGAATATCCCCAATTACGGGGAATTCCAGGAGCTGCGCTATTTCACCCCCGGCAACCGGATGGTGCGGCATTGCAGCATCCACGGGCGCACCTGCCCCATGGGAGCGGATATGCGGTTTTCCTGCGTGGATATGCCAGAATTTTCTTTTGGCGTGGAAATTTGTGAGGATGTATGGGTGGGGGCAAGCCCCTCCGACCGGCTGGCTGCCCAGGGAGCGGTGCTGATCGTGAATCTGTCCGCCAGCGATGAAACCATTGGCAAGGCGGCGTACCGGAAGAAGATCATTGAAGCCAAGTCGGGCAGTCTGTTCTGTGCCTATGCCTATGCGGACGCAGGCATCGGAGAATCCACCACGGATATGGTGTTCGCCGGGCATAATCTGATCGCAGAAAGCGGCACCACTCTGGCGGAGGCAAAGCGCTTTGCCGGAGGCATTCTCTACGGGGATATTGACATACAGAAGCTGACGGCAGAGCGGCGGCGCACCAACACTTCCCACGGGGCGGAGGAGCCTGCCTTTGTGGTGGAGTATTTTGATTATCCCATCCGGGAGACCCGGCTGGAGCGGCAGTTCCCGGCAACGCCCTTTGTGCCGCAACGCCCTTTGTGCCCGCCGGGAAAAGCGAACTGGATGATCGGTGCGGCGAGATCCTGCAGATGCAGGCGGTAGGGCTTATGACCCGGCTGCGGCATATCCATTGCCAGGACGTGGTGATCGGTCTGTCCGGGGGATTGGATTCCACCCTGGCGCTGATCGTCACCGTTATGGCATATGACCGGCTGGGACTGCCCCATCATGGGATCCACGCCATTACCATGCCCTGCTTCGGCACTACAGACCGGACATATCGGAACGCCTGCGCTCTTGCAAAGGCATACGGGGCGGATCTCCGGGAGATCCCCATCCGGGACAGCGTGATGCAGCATTTTGCAGACATTGGTCACGATCCGGATTGCCACGATGTGACCTATGAAAACGGGCAGGCACGGGAGCGTACCCAGGTGCTGATGGATTTTGCCAACCAGTGCGGCGGCATCGTGATCGGCACCGGGGATCTGTCGGAGCTTGCGCTGGGCTGGGCGACTTATAACGGGGATCATATGAGCATGTACGGGGTCAACGCCTCCGTGCCCAAGACCCTGGTGCGCTATCTGGTTGCACACCGGGCGGAGCAGTCGGAGGAGGCGCTGCGCAGCGTACTGCTGGATGTGCTGGACACGCCGGTAAGCCCGGAGCTTCTGCCGCCGGAGGAAAACGGGGAGATCCGTCAGAAAACCGAGGATCTGGTGGGGCCCTATCTGCTGCATGACTTTTTCCTGTATCACA
The DNA here is from genome assembly GCF_000434255.1 of Ruminococcus sp. CAG:379. Taxonomy (NCBI): domain Bacteria; kingdom Bacillati; phylum Bacillota; class Clostridia; order Eubacteriales; family Oscillospiraceae; genus Ruminococcus; species Ruminococcus sp. CAG:379. The sequence continues at coordinate 26,796 of NZ_FR894894.1, forward strand.
TGGTGCGGTTCGGCATGTCCCCGAAGAAGATCTTCCGGATGGCGTGCATTGCCTTTGACGGGCAGTTTGCCCCGGATGTGATCTTAAAGTGGGAACGGAAGTTCTACTGGCGGTTTTTCAGTCAGCAGTTCAAGCGCTCCTGCCTGCCGGATGGGGTGAAGATCGGCAGCGTGACCCTTTCTCCCAGAGGAGACTGGCGGATGCCCAGCGATGCCTGTGCGGCGCAGTGGATCCGGCAGCTGGAACAGATTGTTGTATAATTTTGGGGCATCGCCCCATACATAGGAGGATATTATGACGTACAAGGAAAGCTTTATTAAATTCATGGTGGATTGCGGAGTATTGACCTTCGGAGAATTTACCCTCAAGAGTGGACGGGTTGCGCCCTATTTTGTGAATGCGGGCAATTACAACACCGGAGAGCACCTGGCAAAGCTGGGTGAATACTACGCTGCATGCATCCAGGAGAACAACATTCCGGTACAGACCCTGTTCGGCCCGGCGTATAAGGGCATTCCCCTGTCCGTATCTGCGGCAGTTGCCCTGTATCACAAGTATGGCAAGTCCGTGCATTACTGCTTTGACCGGAAGGAAGTCAAGGATCACGGAGAAGGCGGCATGTTCGTGGGTAAGCAGCTGGAAGCCGGGGAGCAGGTTGTCATCATCGAGGACGTAATGACCTCCGGCAAGGCTGTCCGGGAGGTATACCCCAAGCTGAAGGGTGCAGCGGACGTGAACATTACCGGCATGGTGATCACCGTGGATCGGATGGAACGGGGGCTGAACAGCGACAAGAGCGCTGTCCAGGAGGTCAAGGCAGAGTTCGGCATTGACGTGTACCCCATCGTGACCATGGCGGATATCATTGACGCCATTGCCAACGATATTGTGCCCGGCAAGGAATATCTGGACAAGATGCTTGCATATCGTGAACAGTACGGGGTATGTAAATAACCCGTTCGGTGTTTCAGGCAATATCGCACAGACTTGTGGGGTATTGCCTTTCTGTATCAGGCATACAAAGAGAAGAAGGATAGGAGCAAGCTATGGCGAAAACCCGTAAAAATTTTATCATCTGCATCCAGTCGGTGCTGATCCTGGGGCTGCTGTGCCTGGTGGCATTTCTGCTGATCCGCATGCGTCAGCAGGAGGAACCGGCGGTGCCAGCCAATGCAGGGATGGCGCAGAACAGCGTGCAGGAGGATATCTCTGTGATCCCAAAGGGGGAGATCGAGGTGGATTGGAACTATGAGCTGTCTGGCAAGAAAATTTTGCTGAGTGATGCTACATACGGACAGATCTACCTGCCGGTATATGATAACGTGCCTGCCTTTGCCCAGAACCGGGAGCAGATTGTGAACCGGAACGGCAGACGGTATTATGTCAGCGACGGACAGATCACTTCCGACATGGGCATTGACGTGTCCGCCCACCAGGGGGATATTGACTGGGACAAGGTGAAGGCGTCCGGCATCAATTTTGTGTTCATCCGCATTGGCTACCGCACCTACGGCGGCGGGGATATTATGGCGGACAGTATGTTCCGGCAGAACTACGAGGGCGCAAAGGCTGCCGGACTCCAGGTGGGGGTCTATTTCTTCTCCCAGGCCATCAGTGAGGAGGAGGCTGTACAGGAGGCAAACTTTGTGGTCAAGCAATTGCAGGGCTGCAAGCTGGAGTTGCCTGTGACCTACGACTGGGAGCTGATCTATGACGATACTGCCCGGACGGACAATGTGCCGGTGGACGTGCTGACGGACTGTTGTCTGGCATTTTCCGGGGTGGTGGAGCATGCAGGCTACGAGCCCATGATCTACCAGAACAAGCGTACATCCTTACTGAAGCTGGATCTGCCCCGGCTCCAGGGCATTTCCTTCTGGCTGGCGGAATACGGCAGCATCCCCACTTACTACTATGACTGCCAGTACTGGCAGTATAGCTGTAAGGGGAAGGTGCCGGGCATCGAAGGGGATGTGGATCTGAACATCCGGTTCTCATAAGGAGCCGCCATGCGACAGATTACCATTCAGCAAAACGATGCCGGACAGCGGCTGGACAAGTTCCTTGCCAAATCCATGCCTGCCCTGCCCAAAGGTCTTATGTGCAAATTCATCCGCACCAAGCATATCAAGCGGAACGGCAAGCGCTGCGCCATTTCCGACCGGTTGGAGCCGGGGGATGTGCTGACTTTTTTCATCAGTGATGATTTTTTTCCGGAGCATGCCCCACAGCAGACTCCGGACTTTCTCAAAGCCCCTGCGAAGCTGGACGTGGTGTATGAGGATACGCAGGTGCTGATTCTCAACAAGCCGGTGGGACTGGTGGTGCATGCGGACAATGGAGGCACGGAGGATACCTTGATCCACCGGATGCTGCATCATCTGTACCAGGCAGGCACCTATGACCCTGCCGGGGAGCAGTCCTTTACGCCGGCTTTGTGCAACCGACTGGATCGGAACACGGGAGGGCTGGTGATCGGGGCAAAGACCGCCGCTGCTTTACGGGATATAAACGAGCTGATCCGCAGTCGTCAGCTGTGCAAGCAGTATTTGTGCGTTACGGCGGCACTGCCTCCCAGGCAGCAGGATCGGGTGCAGGCATACCACCGGAAGCAGCCTGCCGGAAACCTGGTGGAGATCCGGGATGCACCGGCGGAGGGCTTTGCGCCCATTGATACGGAATACCGGGTGCTGGCGCAGGAGCAGGGACTGGGTCTGGTACTGGTGACTCTGCATACGGGCAGGACGCACCAGATCCGTGCCCATCTTGCCCATCTGGGAGCGCCCCTGCTGGGGGATAACAAGTATGGAAGCGTCCGGGCAAATCGGCGGTACCGGGTGTTCACCCAGCAGCTTTGGGCGTGGCGGCTGGGCTTTCCGGAACTGGATGGTGCATTGGCACCTCTTAGCGGCAGGATCGTGACCGCCCCGGAGGTTCCTTTCGTTTCCGTTTATTTCCCGGGCGTGCAGTTGCCGGGACGACATGATTGCGAGGTATCAAATGGAATTCTTGATTGAGCTTTTGGTTTCTGTGGTATTTGAAGGGATTGCGGAGGCTGCATTTAGCCCGAAGTTGACCCCATGGGTGCGGTATCCGGCAATTGTGCTGATTTTCGGAGGACTTGGCTTACTCGGAGTTGCGGGAATTGCCATGATCGTAGCCGGGGACAGTGTTTTTTACATATGCGGAGGTTTACTGATACTGGGGCTGGATGTATTTTTAATTCTGAAAGGGAGTCAGAAAATAAAAAAGGTGCGGTGTCAGCAACAGGGGCAGCCAAAGGAATCGTAGGCAATACCGGACAAAGCCCTGTGCAGTGTTATCATAATAAAAAACAGTCCGGGGAGCATTGCTTCCCGGACTGTTTTGCGTTAAGATGTTATTTCAGGAACCCGTTGATGATCTGTTCTTCTGCTTCCTTTTCGGTCAGTCCCAGAGTCATCAGCTTCATCAGCTGTTCTCCGGCGATCTTGCCGATGGCGGCTTCGTGGATCAGGGATGCGTCCACATGATTGGCAGTCAGCTGGGGGCTTGCCAGTACGCAGCCGTGATCCATGATTATGGCGTCACATTCCGTATGGCCGCTGCAAGGGGCATTGCCGTTGAGTCGGCTGGTGTATTCCTGCCTGCTGTTTTCCTTGGCAACGCTGCGGCTGACGATGTTGCAGCTGCTGCCTGCTCCGTTCAGATCTGCATCAAACTCTGCAATGGCGTGCTGATCCCCGGTGGTCATGATCTTGTCGTGAATCACCAGGCTGGAGCCCTCCGCCAGATCCGCAGTGGTTTTCCGCAGCGTGTCGTCAATGCCGGCAATCTGCGTGGTTTCCATCTCCATCCGGGCATTCCTGTTCAGATGCACAATGGTAGTGGGGTTCATGAACCGCTTGCCTCTGCCTTCTCCTTCGCCGTAGTGCTTTTCCACATAGCGCACCTTGCTGTTTTCCCCCACAAAGAAGGTGTGGATGCCGTCGTGCTGACTGTCGCCGGAGCCGCAGTTGTGGATGCCGCAGCCGGCAATGATGGTCACGTCACAGTTTTCGCCGATGAAGAAATCGTTGTACACATTGTCCTTCAGTCCGCTTTCGCTGATGATAACCGGAATATGTACACTTTCATTCACGGTGCCGGGCTTGATGATAATGTCGATGCCGGGTTTGTCCGTTTTGGTCACAATGTCAATGTGCGCTGTGGTATTCCGGGCAGCACTTGCACCGTTGGCACGGATGTTGTATGCCCCCACCGGCAGCGCATCCAGCTCGGCTACCTGGTGCAGCAGCTCCTTTTCGTATGTGTTCAGTTCCTTCATGCCACCGGCACCTCCTTTTTCCCGTCTGCCAGCTTGTCCGTCAGTACCTTGCAGGTGCTGCTGTCCTGATTTTTCAGAAGCTGGGGCAGAATCTGATCCTTTGCGCCGTATGCGGCAACGGAACCATCCTTGATGTAGAGGATCTTGTCCGCCATGTTCAGGATCCGCTCCTGGTGGCTGATGATGAGGATGCTGCCCCGGATCTTCTCGTACATTTTCTCGAATACGTGGATCAGATTCTGGAAGCTCCACAGGTCAATGCCTGCCTCCGGCTCATCGAAAATGGACAGCTTAGTGCCCCGTGCCAGTACCATGGCAATCTCGATCCGCTTTAATTCGCCGCCGGACAGGGTACTGTTCAGCTCCCGGTTCATGTAATCCCGGGCGCACAGTCCCACCTCGCTGAGGACGCTGCACGCCTCCGTGACGGTGGTGTCCTTTTTGCTTGCCAGCTTCAGCAGATCCTGCACCCGCAGTCCCTTGAACCGTACCGGCTGCTGAAAAGCGTAGCTGATGCCCAGATTTGCCCGGTCGCTGATGGACATGCCGGTAATATCCGTGCCGTCAAAGAGGATCCTGCCGCTGGTGGGCTGGTCGATGCCCATAATGATCTTGGCGAGGGTGGATTTGCCGCCGCCGTTGGGCCCGGTGACTGCAACAAAGCGATCCTCCAGAGTCAGACTGATGTCCCGGAGAATCTGCTTGCCCTCTGCCTCGAAACAGACGTTCTGTAATTCAAGCATATTTTTGCTCCTTGCTGGTATCATTTTCGGGTCTTATCGGACCCATACCTTTATATTATACCGAAAATCCCATGTGAAATCAATCCCCCGGGGGATATTATTTTTGCAAAACAAAAACGGAGCATGCAGATCTGCATGCTCCGTTGAAGGGTTGTGTGTTTAGCGTACTGCAGCAAAGCCCTGTTCCAGGTCTGCCAGAATATCCTGGATATGCTCCGTGCCGATGGACAGCCGGATGGTGTTGGGCTTGATGCCGCTTGCCAGCAGCTCCTCCTCCGACAGCTGGGAGTGGGTGGTGGAGGCAGGGTGGATCACCAGGGACTTTACATCTGCCACATTTGCCAACAGGGAGAACAACTGCAGGCTTTCTGTAAAGCGCTTTGCTTCCTCTGCGCCTCCCTTGATTTCAAAGGTGAAGATGGGAGCTGCGCCCTTAGGGAAGTACTTATCGTACAGCTCCTTGGCGTGACCGGTGGCAAGGGAAGGGTGGTTGACCCGTTCAACCTGGGGGTGCTTGGACAGATAGTCCACCACCTTCAGGGCGTTTTCCACATGCCGTTCTACCCGCAGGGACAGGGTCTCCAGACCCTGGAGCAGCAGGAAGGAGTTGAAGGGGGAGATGGTGGCACCCTGATCCCGCAGCAAGGTGGTGCGGATCTTCATGATGTAGGCAATGTTGCCGCATGCCTGGGAGAATACCACTCCGTGATAGGAGGGGTTGGGGGCAGTCAGTCCCGGGAACTTGTCATTCTGTGTCCAGTCAAACTTACCGGAATCCACAATGACACCGCCCATTACCGTGCCGTGACCACCGATGAACTTGGTGGCGGAATGCACCACCACATCTGCACCGTGCTCGATGGGACGCAGCAGATAGGGGGTTGCAAAGGTGCTGTCCACGATCAGAGGAATGCCGTGCTTGTGGGCAACTGCACTGATGGCTTCCAGATCGATCACGTCAGAATTGGGGTTGCCCAGGGTCTCAGCGTAGATCAGCTTGGTCTTGTCCGTGATGGCTGCTTCAAAGTTCGCCGGATCAGAAGGATCCACAAAGGTGGTGGTAATGCCCTGTTCCCGCAGAGTGTTTGCCAGCAGGTTGTAGGTGCCGCCGTACAGGTTGTGGGATGCGACTACATGATCCCCGGCAAGGGCAATGTTCTGGATGGCGTAGGTAATGGCTGCGGAGCCGGTGGCAACTGCCAGAGCCGCTGCGCCGCCTTCCAGAGCAGCAATCCGCTGTTCAAATACATCGGAGGTAGGGTTCATCAGACGGGTGTAGATATTGCCCCCTTCGGTCAGACCAAATCTGCCTGCCGCCTGGGCACTGTCCTTGAATACATAGGACGTGGTGGCGTAGATGGGCACTGCCCGGGCATCCGTAGCCGGATCCGGCTTCTCCTGTCCTGCGTGTACCTGCAATGTTTCAAACTGATAACTCATAACATTCCTTCCTTTCATTTACCCGGTAGGTTTATATGTTGATTGTATTATAGCAGAACATTTCCTGCTTGTCAAGGGGTTTTCAGAAAAAAGAGTTGAAATTCTATTTTTCCTGTGGTATAATAGGTTTATAAGATCAAAAGCAGTCATGACCGGCTGAACAAAGGAGGTGGGAATTATGATGATCTCCACGAAGGGACGGTATGCCCTGCGGGTGATGATCGATCTGGCGGAGCACAACAGCGGCGGATATGTACCTTTGGCGGATATTGCCGAGCGGCAGGAGATCTCGGAGAAATATCTGGAAAGCATTGTGTCCATGCTCAGCAAAAAAGGGCTGGTGGATGCACTCCGGGGCAAGGGAGGCGGCTATCGGCTGAACCGTGCGCCGGATCAGTACACGGTAGCGGATATTCTGTATGTAACCGAGGGCTCCATGGCACCGGTGGCATGTCTGGAGCCGGGCGCAAAGACCTGTGACCGGGCTGCATACTGCCGGACGCTGGATATGTGGAAGAGGCTGTATGAGCTGATTACCCAGTTCTTCTCCGGGATTACCATTGCGGACCTGATCGCAGACAAATCCGGCGGGGATTTTGTCATATAACACCATCGCCCGATCTGATGCCAGATCGGGCGATATTTTATGGGCAGCCGCCAGTGGGCATCGCTTATGATTCACCCAAAGGCTCCACACTCCGAACCGTCAGCTGATTCTCCGTCACCGTGAACCGCAGGTCGAATCCGGCAAAGGCAACTCCGTAGATCCGATCCGGATCCTCAGAATAGCCCGGCCGGGGATCCTGCTGTAAAATGCCCACTGCCGCATCCCGCTTGTCTGCCGGCAGCTGTTCCAGCAATGCCGCCGGAAAGTGAACCTTTAGCTGATGGGTTGCAGTTTGCCGGGTATAGCCCTGGCTTGCGTCCGTCCGGCAGTCCGCCAGGGGAATGTAAGGCTTTACATCGTAAACCGGGGTGCCATCCATCATATCAATGCCGGAAACGTGCAGCACAGCTTGTCCGCCCTCAAAGCTGACCCCCTGCAGCCGGACGCAGGACAGCCCCAGGCTGTTGGGCCGGAAGGGGGAACGGGTGGCGAATACTCCCATGCGCTGGTTGCCTCCCAGCCGGGGCGGCCGCACAGTGGGAGACCAGTCCCCTTGCTTCCTGGCGGCGGAGAACTCCCAGATCAGCCAGATGTGGGAGAACTGCTCCAGTCCCCGGAATGCCTCCGGCTTGCTGTAGGCAGGCAGAAATACTACCTGCCCCTCCAGCGCCTCCACCAGGCCGCTTTGACGGGGCAGTCCGAATTTGGTGGGAAAGTCCGTGTGAATGTATGCGATGGGTTCCATGTAATGCCTCCGGTGTTGTCCTTTATGTTGTCTTTTAGTATACCACAAAAATCGTGGCTTGTCACTGGTTTTAGGCAACATCGCACAGCTTTGTGCGGTGCTGCCCTATATTCCAAGCAGCCGGGCAATGCGCAGCGCCACATGCTGGTCATTGGACACGGTGAGATGCCGGGCTGCACGCTTTGCTTCCGGCATGGCGTTGGCAACCGCAAAGGAGTTCGGGGTCAGCTCCAGCATGGAAACATCGTTGCCGGAATCCCCGATGGTCAGTACCTGTTCCGGCAGCAGCTTGAGCCGGAGCAGCAATGCCCGGATGCCGGTGGCTTTGTGAATGCCCCGGGCGGTGACCTCCAGGCAGTTTTCCGCAGAGACGCAAAGCTGAAATGTGCCGTCATCCAGTGCCTGATGCAGCCGGGTTTCCTGGGCAGCATCCCGGCAGAAGAACACTGCCTTTTCCACCTGCACATCTTCGGCAAGGCAAAAGGCTTGTGCATCCTCCACCTGTCGGCATGCACCGATGGCATCCTCCAACAGGGCACGATCCTGCCGCTGTTCCAGTGCCCCATGCTCCAGCAGCACCCCCTCCGGTGTATACAGCAGCACGGCGGCTCCCTGCTGTTTGCCAATGCGAAGAAGTCGGTCTGCATGCTCCCGGGAGAGCGGATGCCGGAACAGAGCTTTGCCCTCCGGCAACTGTGTGACGCAGGCACCGCTGAGGGTGATCAGATACCGGATGCCGGGAAACTGCTGTAGCGCCTGGGGGATTTGTTCCCGGTTCCTGCCGCTGGTGGGCACAAAGCAATAGCCCTTGTCCGTCATCCGGCGGATGGCATCCAGGTTTTCCGGACTGAGCCTGCCCTGGCTGTCCAGCAGGGTGCCGTCCAGATCGCATGCGATTAGCTTGATTTCCATATTGCCTCCTCAGTTATTGCCTTAGATCCATACTGCGGATCTTTTCCCGGATGGGCAGGATCTGTGCCGGGGATACGGACAGTTCATCCACGCCCATTCGCAGGAATCGCTCCGTCAGTGCCGGATCCGCCCCCAGTTCGCCGCAGATGCCCGCCCAGATGCCTGCCTTGTGGGCATTTCGGATCACCTGATGGATCAGTCGCAGCACCGCCTCGTGATGGGGCTGATAAAAAGCCTCCAGGGAGGGGTTCTGCCGATCGATGGCAAGGGCGTACTGGGTCAGATCGTTGGTGCCGATGCTGAAGAAATCTACCATAGGTGCCAGAATATCGCTGATGACCGCAGCGGCAGGGGTCTCGATCATGATGCCGGTTTCCATGTGTTCCCGAAAGGGGATCTCCTGCTGACGCAGCTCCTGCCTGGCAAGCTCCACCTGTTTCTGGATATGCCGGATTTCCTCTGGGCTGGTAATCATAGGGAACATGATGGACAGATCCCCATATACCCCTGCCCGGTACAGGGCACGCAGCTGGGTACGGAACAGCTCCGGTTCCGACAGACAGATCCGGATGGCTCGATACCCCAGCGCCGGATTTTCCTCCCTGGGCAGATGAAAATAATCAATCTGCTTGTCCGCCCCGATGTCCATGGTGCGGATGATAACGGGCTTTCCTGCCAGTTTCTCCGCTGCTTCCCGGTATGCCCGGAACTGCTCCTCCTCCGTGGGCATGTGGTCGTTCTGCAAATAAAGAAATTCGCTGCGGAACAGACCGATACCCCCGGCATCGTTTTGCAGGGCAGCGCTGATGTCATCCAGCCCCCCAATGTTGGCGTAAAGCCGGATGCTCCTGCCGTCCCGGGTGGTGTTGGACTTGCCCCGGAGCGACTGCCACAGCCGGTGTTTTTCCTCTTCCTGCTGCTTTTTCCGGGTGTATGCGGCAATGGCTTCTGCATCCGGATCGATGCACACTGTCCCGGTGAATCCATCCACAATGGCGGTTTTCCCCTCCATGGAAGGATCCAGCTGACCCAGCCCCACCACCGCCGGGATCGCCATGGTGCGTGCCAGAATGGCAGTGTGGGAGTTCTCCGAGCCACGGAGGGTGAGAAACGCCAGGATCTTTTCCTTGTCCAGCTGGACTGTTTCACTGGGGGTCAGATCCTCCGCCACCAGGATCACCGGCTCCCGGGTCAGCAGGGATTCCTCGTTTCCGCCGTTGAGGCAGCGGATCAGCCGGTTGGAGATATCCACCACATCCGCCGCCCGTGCCTGCATGTACTCATCGGTCATGGTGGAGAACATCTGAGAGAAGGAGTCGGAGGTGCGCAGCACGGCGTATTCTGCATTCACTCGCTGGGTGTGGATAATGTGGCTGACGCTGCTGCAATAGTCCTCATCCTCCAGCATCATCCGGTGGATCTCAAAGATCTGGGCGTGGATTTCCCCCACCTCCCGCAGTGCCTTTTCGTGGAGTGCATCCAGCTCCTGTGCTGCCTGCTGCCTTGCCCGGTCAAATCGCTGCTGCTCCGCCTCCGGATCCGTTATGGTTTTCCGGCTGATGGTGTCGTTGTCCTTTTTGTAAAAGTACAGCTTCCCCATGGTGACGGCACCGCAGACCCCCTTGCCCTGTATTTTGTTCATGTCCATCCCTCCGGCTTACAGATTTGCTTTGAGAAAGGCTTCTACCCCGGCAGCAGCCTCTGCTTCGTCCGATCCCTCCACGGTCACTGTTACCGGATCCCCCTGCTTGACCCCCAGTCCCATCAGAGCAAACAGCTTCTTGGCGCTGGCGGTTTTGTCCCCCTTGGTCAGGGTGATCTCGCTTTCGTATGCCTTTGCAGCCTGCACCAACTGCCCGGCAGGTCTTGCGTGGATGCCGTTCTCGTCCGTAATGGTATACACAAACTGTTTCATAAACTGCTCCCTTCCGCCGCACTGCGGCTGCGGCTTCTGCCGCTCTGGTAGCAGTATGGGCTGCTTTTTGGGAAACATACTTCCGGACGCAAAAAAGCCGGAGGATGAAGTTCCTCCGGCTTTCGCCTTATTTTTTGCATTTGCCCGTAATACCCGTCACATCGATCCGCCAGATGCCCGTGCGGGACAGGCTTTGCGCAATGGCGGCATCGAACCGGGACATATTCTCCGGGGTATACTTTTCACAGATCGCCCGAAGTGCCCGGATCTTTTCCGCATCATCCGTAACCTCCTGGGCTGTGCCGGTGAGAATGGCTGAGGTATACCGGGTGGTGAATTTGTCATGCACCGGCTCCGCCATACCCACGCAACTGACACACACTGCCGGATGCTTCCGCAGCGCCTTCAGCTTCAGTCCCTCCTGGGCACAGTGAAAGTACAGGGTTTCTCCGATCCGTGCAATGGAAAGGGGCACACAGTAGGGCTCACCTTCCGGCAGAAGCATGGAAACCGTGCCGAAGCAGCATGCGTCCACTGCCTGCCAGGCAGAATCCCTGTCCATCTGTCGGTCTGTTCGCCGCATGCTCATGCCTGCTTGCCTTCCTCCGGTGCCATGGCAGTCCGGATGGCGTCAATCTGCTTCTTGATTTCCGGATCCCGGGTCAAGTCGTAGGCAATGGAGTAGAAGTATGCCCCCAGCTGCATCTGTTCGTCCTGTACGGCGGTTTTCGCCAGCACCAGTGCCAGCCGGATCAGTTCCTCATTGGGGCCGGCAGGCAGCTCGTACTTTTCAAATACCGCCAGAACCTGTTTCCGGGTGGGCGGTTCAATGTTATGCCCCATCAGCCCTCGCAGATTTACAAGCTCTGCCTGTACTCCCGGGTGGTTGTTGTAAACCAGGCTTTCATAGAAGAAGCATACCGCTGCATCGTAATCATGCACCGCAATGGCGTAGAATCCAAGGTCTGCATAGATCCGGGACATGGCGTAGGTGCTGTTGGCGATGGGGAACAATTCCCTGATTACAGCCAGCAGCTTTTCCGGTTCCTTTTTCAGCTTGTAGACCTCCGCCAGTTCAAAGCGCACATCGCAGCTTACCGGGTTGAACCGGATGCCCTGCTCCAGCGCTTCGATTGCATCGTCCAGCTTTCTCAGCTCCACCAGGGCGTAGCCGTACAGCGTACAGTACATGGCGAAATCATAGGGGGCACGTTCAATATTGGACTGCCCCGGATAGAGCATCCGGTACAGGTGGTACTCAAAGGGATTCCGGAAGCTGAAATAATGCAGCTTGCTTTCCTTGCCGAAGCCCTCCTCGCATTTTGCAGTCAAGGCACGCAGTGCCACTGCTGCCTCCTGGTATTTTTCCTGGTTGAGCAGCTCCCGTGCCTCATGGAACAGCTCATCCAGCCGCTTGCCGTTCAGGGTGGTAGCGGTCATGAACTGATCCTGCTGTTCCTTGGGCAGCAGGCTGAATGCCAGCTCTGTAATGCGTTTTGCCAGTTCCTCGCCGTTTGGCTCGTGGGCATAGCGGCGCACCTGTCCCTCCAGGTAGGGAATGTCGGTTTTCAGATCTCCGGTCAGATTGGCGTTGCAGATCGCCAGAGCTTCTTGGATTGTGGTTGCCATCGTGTTTCGTCCTTCCGTTTAACCCCGCTTCATGCGGTTGCCTTCTGTGGTGTCAAAGCCCCGTGCCTTCAGCTGTTTTTCAAATTCTGCGTTGATTTTATCCAGCTTCTTCTGCCGCTTTGCCTCCGCCTTGGTCATGGGTGCAGCCGGCTTGGGCGGCTCTGCGGGCTTGGGCGTAGCCTTGGGTGCAGGCTTCTGCTTGGGGGGAGCCTTGTATTCTACAAAGTTTATCGCAACCTTGTCGTCATCCTGCTTTTTCTTGGTGACTGTTTCACCCATGGCGCTGAGCATATCCTCTACGCTGCTGATGACAGGAGGTGTGGCGTTGCCGTTTTCCATATCAAAGGCGGAACGCTTGTTTGCATTCTGATTGGAGATTGCCTGCTGGAACACGTTTCCTCCATTTGCCCCATACGAGGGGGGCGGTGTCTGCTGTACGGGAGGCAGGCTGTATACCGGCTGGGTAATGGGAATAGGCTGACCATAGTTGTCGAATTCTTGGTATACCGGCTGTCCCTGGGCACTGTAGCCCACAAAGATCGGGTTGGGCTTGACAGGTGCCGTGGGCTGTGCCGGTGTGGGGGCATCCGCCTGAACCGGGGCAGTGGCAGCGAATTTCTGCTGCATGCTTGCCAGAACATCGTCGATGTTGTCCACCACCTGTGCAGGGGGCGGCGCAATGGCTTCCTCCGGTGCAGGCTCCGGCATAACAGGCTGAACTGGAACAGGTGCCGCGCAGACTCCGGCATAACAGGCTGCACCGGAACCGGTGCCGGACTGGGTGCAACTGCAACCGGCTCTACGGGAATGGGCGCAGACTCCGGCATAACAGGCTGCACCGGAACCGGTGCCGGACTGGGTGCAACTGCAACCGGCTCTACGGGAATGGGAGCAGACTCCGGCATAACAGGCTGCACCGGA
>NZ_FR894895.1:0-3404 GCF_000434255.1 Ruminococcus sp. CAG:379
TTCTTTTTTGTCTATCAAATCGGGCATGGGGGCAGTTGTTCACCATGTACACTCGCAGTTGGTGTTGGGCGTTCTCACTTTGAGGCAACTGCTATGATGCTGCAAGCCCAGGTTGATGGAAATTATAATGTTCAGTCTGAGTTGGAGCAGGAAGTTACAAGGCGTGTGAATGAGGCCAATGTAGGTCCATTGGGACTTGGGGGGAAAACGAGTGTTATTGCAACATTTATGAAAGTTGGACCGCAACGTGCAAGTGGAGTAAGAATTGTATGCGTCAGACCAACTTGTTGCTTTGAGCCCAGGATTGCTACGGTGGAACTGTGAGGCAGTCAAAATGAAGCCTGTGAAAAAGCAGCGCAAGCCCGGTGGCGGGCGGAAGAAATCAAAGCCGGAGTACCATGCTACAAAAAATCTGATGGAGCAGATGGAGAGGGCTGTGGATCTCTATCCAAATGGCGATGAGGTTTCAAATATTGATATTGTGTACGTTTGCAGAAAATATTCTGGAACTTTGAAATGTCAGGAGTCTGAGGTGGAAGACATCAGATTCTTTGAGATTGACGAGATGCCTGAATTAATTTTCCCACCGAATCAACTGGCAATTGAGGAGTATATCAATGAATTTAAGGGGAGAAAGTAAGAATGAAAATCGCAGTAGCAGGAACAGGATATGTTGGACTGTCAATCGCAATACTACTTGCACAGCATAACACAGTAACAGCAGTTGACATTATCCCTGAAAAGGTAGACCTCATCAACAACAGAAAGTCACCGATCCAGGACGACTATATCGAAAAATACCTTGCCGAAAAGGAACTTGATTTGACAGCAACACTTGATGCAGAATCGGCATATAAAGATGCAGATTTTGTGGTTATTGCAGCACCGACCAACTATGACAGCAAGAAGAATTTTTTTGATACAAGTGCTGTGGAAGCAGTCATTGACCTTGTCATGAAGTATAATCCGAATGCCATTATGGTTATCAAGTCCACAATTCCGGTAATAGGAAAATACAGCTTGCGAAAAACAGCCTTGTCATTCTCATCAGTCGGTCAGGCAAAACAGTAAGTAGCCTTGCAACGCTTCGACTTTGCAAGAAAAGGGCGTGAGAACCCTCAGTATTGTCAACGTAGTTGGCTATTTTAGTAAAACAACTTACAGATGATTCTTGCACCAGATTCTATACTTGGATTCCCCCAACAGACGGCTCTTCGGAGCCGTCTTTTTTTGTAGTCGGACGTTGCATTCTACATGTGGTATCGGTGAGTACTCTTTGTACAATTTGTAAAAACACTTGCATTTTAAGAACGAATGTGATATAATTGGATCGAAATCTAATCGAAAGTTTTTGGGAAGGAGATGGTGATAGCGGACAGTCCGTGAGGATTGCAAAGGGAGAAGCATTGTCTGCTGCTTCGCAGCTTACAAAATGAACAGGAGGAATTTAAAATGGCGAAAACACTGAAAAAATCATGTGCAGCTTTTTTGTCGCTGCTCATGATCCTATCCACGCTACTATATTTTCCCAGCGGCACATTTGCGGGGATGGACTTTGGGCTGACAGCCCAAGCCTATACGCCGGATACTACGCCGTCCAAGCCACAGGCAGGGAATGGTACCAATGCAAGCCCCTATGAGATCACCTCGGTAGGGGAGCTGTACTGGTTTGCAGGGCTGGTCAACGGTACTCTGGGGGACGGCACTGCCCAGAACATGTCCGCCAATGCGATCCTGATGACGGATCTTGTGATCAATGAGAATCTGGGGGACACCAGCGGAAATCTGAACGCAGGGGAGCATGTGGCCTGGACGCCCCTCAGCAGATTTAAGGGCTCCTTTAACGGCAACAAACACAACATCTGGGGCTTTTATGTAAACGGTTCTTCCAATCATGTAGGATTTGTCGGAATTCTGGATCACGGCAGCATTACGAATCTGGGTATTCACTATTCCTACTTCAAGGGGAACGATTATGTGGGGGCGATCTGCGGTCAGAGCAACTACGGCGTGGTCTCAAATTGCTTCAGCAATAACTATGTCTGGGGTGCGAATAGCATAGGCGGTATCTGTGGTTATACCCATGAAGGTAAAATATACAACTGCTGTAGTGTCGGCGATGTCAGCGGCAAAAGCAGCATCTGCGGAGGGAGCGTAGCCGGAACCATAGCAAACTGCTATTACCAGGAAGGCTTGGCAGCAGATGGCAATGCAACCGCAAAAACAATGGCGGAGTTTATAAGCGGCGAGGTTGCCTTCCTGCTGCAAGGAGACCAGGACGATCAGGTCTGGGGTCAGAACCTGGAAAAGCATTATGCGTATCCCTGTCTGGGTGATCCGAAGGTATACCAGAACAAGACCTATGCAGGCTGCAATAAGAACACAAAGGTTTTGTCCATTTCTTACAGCAATACCGAGCAGGACGTATTCGGTGAACATGTAGGTTACACAAACGGCTTCTGCACGGGCTGTGATGCATATCAGTCGGCACAGAAGAATGCTGACGGTGTGTATGAGATCGGTAACGCAGGTCAGCTGTACTGGTTCGCAGGGCTGATCAGCGGCACCCTCACAGACGGCACGGCACAGGATTCTTATGCAAGCGCCATTCTGACGGCGGACATTGTGGTGAACCAGAATGTACTGAAGGCGGACGGTACTCTGAACGAAGGCACTTTCCGCAGCTGGACACCCATTGGTAAGGAGTCTGCCCGGTTCTACAGAACCTTTGACGGCAACAATCATACCATCAGCGGCTTGTATTATGATAACTCTGACTCTACTGGGAAAATGATCGGTCTGTTTGGCTACATCAACGGGGGCACCGTCAAGAACGTAGGCGTGATCGATTCCTACATCAACGGTTTGGAATTCATTGGCGGTATCAGCGGCTATATGTTGAAGGGTTCCATTACCAATTGCTATTTCAAGGGTACAGCCATTGCAAACGCATACATTGGCGGTATCTGCGGTCTGAACAGTGACACCATCTCCAATTGCTACAGCATGGCATCCATCCGGGGCGGCGAATACACGGGTGGCATTGCCGGAAGAGTGTATGAAAAGGACAACGTAAACTGCTACTATTTATCCAATACGGACGATGGCCAGGGCGGTAAAACCGCAGCCCAGTTTGCCAGCGGCGAGGTTGCATACCTGCTGGGAGATCCCTGGGGGCAGACCATTGGCACGGACGCATCTCCGGTACCGGGTGGCAAGAAGGTATATCAGACCACCGGCTGCGTGACCTATAACAACGATGGAAAGATCGGCGAAAAGGCACATAGTAACTATGTGGCAAACGATCAGGAGACCCACAAGTGTGCTGACTGCGGTGCGAAGGAAGCACATGCCTTTACCGAAAAGCTGATCTCTGACGAAGCCCTGCATACTCCTGCGGATTG
>NZ_FR894896.1:0-4153 GCF_000434255.1 Ruminococcus sp. CAG:379
GATACAATAGTGATGTATATGCATATCTATATGATCCAAACGGAAGGAATGTAAAAATGAAGAAAATTCTAAAACAGATCACCTCTGTTGCGTGCGCCGCCGTGCTTTCCATCACGACGCAAATGCAGCTCCTTACCCAGGTCTGCGTCAGCGCCGCACAGAAGGCAGCCGCCCAGAAAAAGGTTCTGCTGATCCAGGACAATCTCCCCTGGGACTCCAATGCGAATACCAAAGTGCTTGGAGATATCGGCGTGGACTATCAGAAGGTCACCACAACGGAATTTCTGGATGTTGAACTGGAGGATTACTCTGTGGTCATCTTTGCGGACGATCAGGCGTTTTCCACCTACAACAACTATCTGGAGTTCAAGGATTACATGGAGCTGTATGCTTCTCTCGGCGGCGTGATTGTGTTTGGCGCAGCGGACGGGGGCTGGGCTGACGGCAATCTGACCGGTGCGCTTCCCGGCAATGTTGAAAAGATCCTGGACTATACAGAGTATAATTATGTAGCGGATCCTAAGCACCCCATTCTGACTGCGGCTCTTTCTGACGGAGATGGCGCAGTGGTGGAGGGGAAAGAGGATCAGATGTGGTTCTCTACATATTGCAGTCATTCTGAATTTATCGAATCCACTTTGCCGGCAGGTGCAAATATCCTGGTTCGCTCCAGTGAATCGGATAATCCCACCCTGGTGGAATACCCTCTGGGCAAAGGCCGGGTCATTGCGTCCGGTCTGACCATTGAGCATTCCTATTATCACCAGGATAATTATGCAAAAAAGATCATGGACGATCTGTTTTTGTATGCGCTGAAGGTCAGCGACTTTAACGGGGACGCTGCGCAGCAGCTGCGGGAATATCGTATGAGCATCAACCAGCACCATATACTGGTCAATGCAGCTGATACGAAAAAGCCCATTGCCGGCGCTGTTGTAAAGATCGGCAACAAAACCTTCAAAACCGACAAGGATGGTATGGTGAATCTTGGCGGGGCAACTTCCCAGCAGACAGTGATCGTGTCTGCGGAGGGCTATCTGACAAGCGGAGCTGTATACACTCCCCAAAAACGCTCCGTCCATGTGTTCTATCTGAAAAACGATACCTCCAACGGAAAGCCATACCCCATCCTCGCAACTGAAACCAACAAGGAGAAGGATCTTTTCACCAATTCGGTATTCTTTACGGAGAACAAGTCGGATATGTGCCGGATTCAGGTGACAGCGGAATGGAACGGGCATACCCCCGGCAAATATGAGCTGGTGCAGTATGGTGCAGAGGGCAAAAAGCTCACCAGCACAACCGGCATTTTCTCTTTTGCGCCGGGCAAAATGCTTGCGCCGGGCAAGGATGTGTATCTGATTCTCAGAAGTGCGGATGGTACGGTATCCGAGCGCAGAAGAATCTGCCTCAAGGTCAATCCCCATGCGGATACACCGGATGTGGATCCGGACGCATTCAGCGATCAGTTCCAGATCACACCGGATCAGAAGGGCGCTACCGGCAGTGAAGATGTGGCATCCCTGGTGGGAGATAACTTTGAAGTATCCCTGCCCATGCTGCCTGTCCAGGTAACCAGTGAGCAGAACGAGGACGAGGGCACCTGCACAGTCAGATTCCTGATTGGCGTGGATGCGAAAACGGCGGATGAATCCAAGGGGATCTACGATTATTTCAAGCAGTCCTTTACCAATTATATGGATGATGTAAATAAGGCGGACAGACTGATCAATGGCCTCTGCAACAAGATTAACTCCTCCGGGAAGCTTGCCGCCCATGGTTCTTTGGGAATCGTTCCGGACACGACGGTGGAAGGACTGGGCTACTATGAAATGGTTTACGATGCAAATCACAATATTGTTTCCCAGGGCGGCGGCATTGCCATTACCGTTGGAGGCGAGCTGTCCTATACGCAGCAGTTCCTGTTGGCTGTGGTTCCTCTGTATCTGAATGTCAAGGTGGGAGCCGAGATGAACACGCTGACTGGCATGACTCTGTATGCAAACGGCGGCGGTGCATCCTTCCAGGGCGAGGCGTCTATCACCGTCAGCGGCAGCATCAGCGGCGGCTTTGGCGTAAGCGGTCTTGTGTCCGTGGGCGCAGGCGGCGGCGTGGATTTTGAAGTCAGCGTTGCGCCCGAGCGCACCGGTACTGTGACCTTGAAAGCCTTCGTAGAGGCTTACCTTCTCTTTGTCATTGACTTTTCCTATGACTTTGCAAGCAAAACATGGACCTTGTGGCCGAAGCAGAACCGGAGTGCCGCCAAGGGCGTTGCCGCAGGCGGTACAGGAGATGCGGATACGCATCCGGAGCTGATGGATACGGACTATCTGAGCCAGACCTCTGCATGGAACGGTACAACAGGAGATGGGGTCAATGTGCTGCAAAGCGGCGTACTCCCCAGTACGATCCCTCTGATTGCAGAAGCAGGGGGCAGCAAGGTGCTGGTATGGCAGACCACGGACCCGGATGCGGAGTTGCTCAACAGCACAAAGCTGATGTTCTCCTATTATGACAACGGCGTCTGGTCTGAGCCCCAGTGCGTCAACCAGTCCGAAAGTGCGGATCTGACCGCAAGACTGGTCGAAAACGGCGATGATATCTATCTGATCTGGCAGAAGCAGAATGCAGTGATCCAGGGCGGTGACCTTTCCCAGATGGCTGCACAGGCACTGGCTTCTACAGATATCTTCACGGCCAAGTGGAACGGCACGGCTTTTGCAGACACAGCCTGCGTGCTGAAGGATTCTACACCGGATATGCTTCCCACCCTTGCCTTTGACGGGGACAAGATGACGGCTGTATGGGTCAAGAGCAGTGGGAATCTGGAAGATATCTTTCAGTCTAGCGGCATGATTCTGGCGTCTGATTTTACAGACGGCAAGTGGGGCAAGCCCTACCAGCTGACGAATGCGGATTCCTACGTTTCCGAGCTGGCTGCTGCATATCACAACGGAACCCTGTACGCTGCCTACACGCTCAACGGCGCATCCGGCTCTGCATTGCATATGGTATGCAACGGCAAGGATCGGGTGATTGCTTCCGGAGCAGATACACTGACGGGTATTTCCTTCCGGGACGGTAAGCTGTACTGCGTAAAGAACGGCAAGCTTTACATCTGCACGCCTGACAGCGCAGCCCTGACTGCTGTGGATGGTCAGCTGAGTGCACTGTCCGGCACCTTTGTGATGGCGGACGATGGCAAGAGTCTGATTTTCTCCGATGGAGCGCAGTTCTTTATTTCTGTCAACGAAAACGGTGCATGGAGCGAGGCAATGGAACTGACAGTTCCGGAGGGCTTCAGCGTATTCAACTACAGTGCTTCCTGGGATCAGGGCAGATATTCCATTGTTCTCAATGGCAGGGATGCGGATAACACAACATCCCTTGTATATCTGGAGGCTGCTCATGCGGAGAGCCTGGATATTGAATATGCCACTGTAGAATACGACCCCATCACTGGGGAGCAGTCCGTGCTTTTCAAGCTGACCAACAATACCTCCAAGACCGTTCATGACATTCAGGCGGAGCTTTCCAATGCAGACAAAACTCTGTTCAGTGCAGAGAAGGCAGTCAGCATTGCGCCCGGTGAATCCGTATCCCTTGTTTGCCCCATGGATACCACGGACATTCACGAAGTGGGGGAGTATACGCTGACCGTTTTCAATGGTACCTGTACGGCAAATGCCGTTGTGACCATCGGTATGCCGGATATCTCCCTGGATGTGGATACATACTATCTGGAGGATAGCGTGATCCTTGCCATTACGGCATCCAATCTGACAGGAACACCTGCCGAAACCACCATTAAGATCTGTGAGGATTCTATGGACGGTTTGCAAATCGATATGAAAAACGCCGGAGTGATCACCAGCCAGGAGGATTACCTGCTTCTGGAGGAAATCAATCTGAGTGATGTGGAGATTGATGAGAACGGAGTCAAGTATCTGTTTATACAGGCGGATACACGGGGTTCTGAGCTGAATCAGGCCAATAACTGCATTCCGGTTGCAATCTATCAGAACCAGGAGCTGACGGATCCGGATGACAGCGATTTGCCGGAATATGACGTAACGCCCTCTGACGGAAAGGACGATGAGGATCCTGGGGAGAATCCCGATCCCATTATAACCACTGTTACTACCACTACAAC
>NZ_FR894896.1:4167-4465 GCF_000434255.1 Ruminococcus sp. CAG:379
ACAACAACCACAACAACCACAGCATCTACAGATGATGCATCTGCGGATGTGACCGGCACTACAACGGTTACTGCAGTGGATGCGGTGAAGCCGCCTAAGACCGGAGAGCAGGGCATTCGGATCACGGTTGAGATCCTTGCGGCATTGGCGATTCTTTCGGCATACGGCGTAAGGAAAAAGCGCAGAGTCCGGTAACAGATCTCATACATATAAATTGATTGCAGCAGCATCACAATTTTGTGGTGCTGTTGTGGTATTCTGATGAAAACATAGGGCAGCACCGCATCAAGCCCGCCTG
>NZ_FR894896.1:4482-4626 GCF_000434255.1 Ruminococcus sp. CAG:379
CGCCTGGCGGTTTGTATATCTGCCGAGCAAGCTCTGTGCGGTGTTGTCATAATTTGCGAAAGGAAACGTTATGAACCAAGTTGTTCCAATGGGCTATGCAAAGACAAGAATGGGTACGAGCCTGGCTGTTGTCATCGCTGTGGG
>NZ_FR894896.1:4663-5027 GCF_000434255.1 Ruminococcus sp. CAG:379
CAAAAACGGGGCTTCCTTTTCTGATGTGAAATACTTCTGCATGGTGGCGGCGGCATTGATTCTGGTGTGCGTGTTTTCTGATGTGACAAAAAACAGGAAATGCCGAACCAGGATTTCGCATATGCAGTTTATGTTGTCCTGTCCTTCTGTAGTGGGGGGGGTTCGTGAAATCAAGCGGATTCCCTACTTTTTCGGCAGGGAGTTTCGGGAGAACCCGAAGGTTTATGCCAAGGGGCGCAATGTGGTATACCGCATCGTTGCAGTTTTTCATAGCCCGGTGACCGGGCAGGAAGAAGTGGTCACCTCCGAGCCCTATAGCTGTAACATTGCGGCTGCTGTTCAGAATCATACTGTGGCAGTTCAC
>NZ_FR894897.1:0-14221 GCF_000434255.1 Ruminococcus sp. CAG:379
CCGATGTATATACATCGGGTAATTCCTGCTGATTTTCTTAGGAAAGCAGCTTCCGTGCAAGCAGTACACAGTCGCTGACGGTCAGTGCTCTGTCCTGGTTCATATCTGCATTCACGCCGCCCTTTGCGGTAATCTCTGCCTTCTTGACCATAAACTGCTTAAGCAGAACGTAATCCTGCACATTTACCTTCCCATTGCAGTCCACATCTCCAAGCAGCACATCCTCCTCAGAGGTGGTGGTCACAACCGGGTTATCATCCGGTGTGGTGCCGTCCGGCTCTACGCCATAGATCAGCTTGCCGGAATCATACATGGTAATCCGCTCTGTCTTGACGCATTCGTTGCCGGACTTGCCCAGGCCTTCAAAGGAGTAGTCGTTGGTAGCATCCCAGCACTTGGAAGCATCCGGAACGGAAATCCGGAACTGTAACTCTGCCTGATGCTCGGACTGACCGGAGGGGCAGATCACTGTGCCGTCCGGATAAGTGATCTCAACATAGTATACATTGCCATCATACTGGATGGGATTGGAGATCTGGGTGGTGCTGTACTCATCGTAACCGATGCGGACAGTAATATCATCCACAGTCAGACCAGCTGCCAGAATCTCTGAGATATCAAAGTAGTACCGGTAGGACAGATTCTTGATCAGACGAGCCGGCCATGCGGAATGATTGGTAGCCAGAACCTTGACCTCTGTGTAGCTCTCACTGCTCTGGTTAACTGCTGCTTCAATGAAGAATTCATCCCACTTGGGTGTTTCCTCCGGCGGGAAATTGGTCAGCTGCTCGCCGCCATACTTCTGGATCATTGCACAGAGTGCAGCGGTATAGCCGGCGTTGTAGTCAATGGCAACCTCTGTGTTCTCATAGCTGTTCACCTTGTCATTGAAGGCGCCGGACTGACCGGGACCACCCACCAGGGCGCCGTACAGCACATGCGCATATTCCTTTTCCTCACCCAGCATGGTCCACTGGTCATCCCACACACCGCTGGAGGTTCTGTGGTGCCAAGCCTTCGGATAGGTATCCCCCATACCAATCACATAGCTGAACTTACTGTCATTGCCGCCAAAGCAGTAGTTCATCTGCGTATCTGCAAACTGGGTGTACTTGTCTGCATCCGCCGTGCCGCTGAACAGCTCATCCGCAGCCACATATGCCATGAAAGCAGTGGTGGTAGCGTGACGGAGGGAGCCCCAGTTGGTGAGCCACGCAAGCCCGTCCGGTGTGTGATTGATCTGCTTGCCGCCATAGCCGGTGGTCCAGTATTCCAGATGCTTCCGGAACTGTTCCTTCCAGGTGGCATCACCGGTATTCAGTGCATACAGCAGCGTACCGCCCTGCTGCACATCGTCCCAGCACATGCCCCAGGTGTACTTCATTTCTGTGGACTGGTCTTCCTTACCCAGATTCGGGATATAGTCAGATTCGCAAAGATCCAGATACTTCTGCTCACCGGTTGCCTTGTACATCCAGTTTGCTGCCCAGAAAAGTTCATCATAGAAGTGACTGGAGGGGTACATTGCATCGGAGGCGGGGGTGTTCTTGTGATCACGGGTGGTATCAGCGATCTTGAAGCAGTTTTCCGCATGCTCCAGATAGGTCTTTGCCAGCGCCGGATCAGAATCC
The DNA here is from genome assembly GCF_000434255.1 of Ruminococcus sp. CAG:379. Classification (NCBI taxonomy): domain Bacteria; kingdom Bacillati; phylum Bacillota; class Clostridia; order Eubacteriales; family Oscillospiraceae; genus Ruminococcus; species Ruminococcus sp. CAG:379. The sequence goes on from NZ_FR894897.1 coordinate 1,632, forward strand.
TTGAACACCAGGTAGCCGGCTGCCAGAGCTGCTGCCATTTCGCCAGTTACATTACTGTCCTTGGTGGTGTAGTAAGGACGCTCGGTCTCCCCCTGCATCAACTCGTACTTTCTCATATAGACCTCTGCGGAGCCCCACCACTTGTGGTCAAAGCCGATCTCGCCGATCTGGTATACGACCTCGTCACCCAGATCACAGCCTACCAGGAAGTCCAGGGAAAACTGCAGGTTCTTGCGGTACATGTCCAACAATCCCGCATCCTTCAAACCCTGCTCATACTCCAGCAAGCCCCATGCCAGCATGGCAGAGGAATATGCATTGGTCAACGCAAACTTGATGTGGTCGCCGGCATCAAACCAGCCGCCTGTCACATAGTCGTTCATCATACAGTCCGCACGCCAGGAAACCTCATTCCAGTCCGCCAGAGGGCCGGACTGCTGCACCTGGTAGAAAAACAGGGATTTCTGCATCGCCTCCACATAATTATATGTGTTGGCAGCAGAAGCCACCTGGATCTGCGGCAGTGCAGACTTGGGTGCAGCAACGATGGTACCGCAGATTGCACCGGTGGTCAGCAAAGCAGCAAGCCGTTTTGCCTTCAAATTCATAAAATCCTCCCCTTCATTTGCATACAGGCAATGCTCCGCCGATTCACCCAAAGGGCTTCAGATGCGCACCTGCATTTATACATAATACTATAGTATAACTTTACCGCATAATTCCGCCTTTGTCAAGGGCAACACCGCATAAAGATTGTGCGGCAGACATACCAACAGTTTTTTCGTCAGATTGCACAGAAACGAAACCGAAATACCAGCGTATTGCTCTGGATTTCTGTGTGATATGACGGAAAACTCCTTGTTACATCTGCCGCACAAACTGTACGGTGTCACTTAAAAATTATGAGAAGCTCCAGCTGTCGAAGGTAACATCGCCGCTGAATACAAAATACAGATCCTTGTTTCCGCTGACGCTGTTCACAACAGGAACGGTGATCTCCTCCGGCGTACTGCCAGCCTTGATCTCTGCATAGGTGACCACATCGCCGTTTGTTCCGCCTGTGCAAACCTTGATGACTGCGCCGGATTTGGAGCATGCCTTTACAGTCAGAGTCTTTGCGCCGTTGGAGAAGTTCACGCCGGATACCTTTGTCCAGCTGCCCTTGGTTCCGGTCACTGTGGTATCGGACAAGCCGTTTACGGCGATGCCCTGGGACTGGTTGGACATGGTCTCAGCCTGAACCGTTGCGTAGGGGTTCAGAGATTCTATCTGCTTTACGCCTGTATGAGACCCTGTACAAGTGATGGAGGTACCGTTTACAGTTGCCTCACTAATAGAAGGCGAACGGTAATTGTAGCCCTTGCCGCCATTGACACCCATGCGGATCTCCAACTGACGTGTGTGGTAGAGTACATAATACTTACCCTTGAACTCGATGATGGAGTGGTGGTTATTGCCGTTGTTGTCCAGACCCTGTGCGAAAGTATTCCGGAATACAGGACCCTGGTAGGTGTACGGTCCAAGGGGATTGGTTGCGGTCATGTAGCCGATGTCTGCGCTGTTGAACTTCTGACCGGCAGGCACGCTCCAGTTGTGGCAGAAGGAGTAAACCCATGTGCCGTTGATCTTAATGAGACTGGAATCCTCAAACAGATAGGGAGGATTCAAAGTAGTTGGCGTGCCCACAATGGAGGTCATATCCGAGCCAAGCTCCACGATTCGTGCCGTGCCGGGATCAGCGGATTTCCCCTCCGGAACGCCGCCGCCGAATGCCAGATAGCCCTTGCCGGTTTCCTCGTCATAGTATACGCCCGGATCAAAGAGCCAGGTTATATTGCCGCAGTTGGGTGTGCTTCTGGAGATCAGTTCCTTGCCAATGGGATCCGTCCAGGGACCCGTAGGAGAATCCGCAGTCAGAACACCGATGCCGGAACCATTATTCGCAAAGTAGAGGAAGAACTTTTCCTTGCCGTTGATGGTCTTGTGGCACGCATCCGGCGCCCAGGAGCAGGATGCCCACTTGGCAGCGCCATTGGTGGTTCTACCGTTTCTTCCGGCAACCGGGATCGCACCGTGGTCCGTCCAGTTTACCAGATCAGAAGAAGACAGGCAGTTAATGGTGCCTACGTCATAGCTGTTTTCCTTCATATTGCCGTTGGAATCATACTCAAAGGCATCATTGGTGGTGTAAACGTAGATCCGACCGTTGTATTCCATCCAGCCAGGATCTGCACCGAACCGCTGGGTAAAGAGGGGATTGTTCTCCCCATCCTTCTTGAAGCTGGTTGCAGGAGTTACCCCTGCGAACAGCTGCTCCATAGCGACTGTATCAATGGGCTTGGTTTCAATGGGGAATTCCTTGATCTTGCCGATCAGGAAGCTCTGGATCAGTACTGCGTCAGCCACAGTGACATCACCATCCTGGTTCACGTCTGCTGCAAGCTTTGCATAATTGTCTGTAAAGCCCTTGATGAGTCCCCGTCTTTCCAGAGCCAGATCTGCACCATCGATTCTGCCGTCAAAATTCAGATCCCCCCGGATCACGGTTTTGCCTTCCCCGGCACCCTCGATCACAGTGCCTGCCACTGCGCCGATTGCTTCATCCACATAGAAGTTATTGGAGGTTTCCGCTGTTTCGATATACAGCTGCAAATTGGAGGCATCCGCCGGGATCGTGTAATTGGTGTTGCTCAGCTGAATCCACTGTCCCTTGATGGCGTGCCCCTCTGCAACGGTGGAATACTGGGTATCTCCGTTAGCATCCGTATACTGTAACTTCATAAAGAAGGTGTCCGTATCGTCGCCGTCAAAGTACATGACATTTGCGCTGAAGCTGTATGCATTGCCTGGCTGGAATGCACGAGTATTCAGCGTACGGCTTGCGCCGTTCCATGCTGCCGTTCTACTCTGCACCAGCAATGCCTCGCCGCCAGCATAGGCAGTCCGTCCGCTGGTCATAACCTCTGCGGCACCTCTGCCTTCCCAGCTATCGAGATCGCCCTCAAAGGTGCTGTGGAAGTACCAGCCGTTCGCATCCGGCTCCACCGGCTTTACCTCGCCGGTATACTTGGTGCCATCCCCCCATTCAGACTTGGGGATCATGGAGGTCAGAGTGGTGTAAGCTAACTTAGGCTGGTTGTTGGTATCATAAAGCAGGGGCGTGTTTTCAGATTTGATCCAGGTATTTGCATCATTGGGCCCCCAGATGCACACTGCGGTCACTCTACCGTCGGAGGAAGGATTCTTGTTCCAGTCCATAGCCGCCTGGAAAACCGCCTTGTATTTGTCCGCCTGCTGCTGGGCAGTAAACTTGCCTTTTTCGGTGGAGATATCCAGCTCCGTGATCTGTACATCACAACCGATGGACAAATACTTTTTCATAGCAGTAATGTAGTTGGCTGTACCGGAAAAGCCGCTGGCATCTGCATTGATGTGGGACTGCATGCCTACGCCGTCCAGCAAGCCCTTTTCATACAGGGACTTGCACATATTGTAAATGCAGTCACGCTTGTGATCCCAGTACTCGTTATAATCATTGTAGTACAGATCACAGCCCTCCGGCGCATACTTTCTTGCGTAGGTAAAGGCTTTTTCTACAAAGCTGTTGCTTCCATAAATCTGTACCCAGGGAGACTTACCGTTGCCGTAGCCAGGCTCTCTTGCACCGCCGTAATTAGCAGTACGATTAGAATCATCGCTGACGCACTCATTCGCCACGTCATATGCATACAGATTCAGACCCGGATACTGGGTCTTGATGGCATTGAATAGATTCTTGATGTAGCTTTCCATCCGGGCATCCATAGTTGCAGAATTGACATAAGCACCGGACGCATTGAAGCCCTCCTTGAACACCCACTCCGGGCTCTGGCTGTGCCATACCAGCGTGTGTCCACGCATGCCGATCTGATTTTTCACACAGAAGTCCATAATGGCTGCACAGCTGTTGAGAGAGACAGCTACATTTGTACCGCTGGACTGGGACTGTACCATGGTAGCATCCGGCTTTGTTTCGTTTTCGCACTCGATGCTGTTGTAATCCTTGATGATATTTGCTGTGATCGCAGAATTCCGAATAGTTCCACCGTTGAGAATATTGCCCACCCGGAAGTAATCCGCAAACTCGTCCTTCAGACCCTTTTCAGCAGTTGCTGCATACACGGTCTGGTTATTCTTTTTGCCGGTGACCTTTACATTGTCAAATGCAAAGTCATTGGTGCTTTCGGTGGTAATAGTCAGCCGGAATTCATAGCTGTTCTCCGGTGCCTTGTAGTGGGCGGACAAAGTAGTCCACTCCCCTGCCTTCACCGCCTTGGAATCCAGCTCCACGATGGTCTGCTCATCGGTTTCCTCATCCAGGCAAAGCAAGGACAAGTGGAACACCTCATCCGTGGGACTGTAAACCTCCACGCTGTAGTTGTAGTCCTTGCCGCCCTCCAGGTACAGACCCTTGGAAGAGCTTGCGCCGTCTGACAGACTGGTTCTGCCGGTTACCAGCATACCCCGGGAGCCATCCACGCCAACACCATACTTGGCAGTCAGTTTGACAGCATCCGCATTGCCGTACCAGCCCTCATAGTTGGCCTCAAAGTCATTGCTAACCAACTCTGTGGCATAGGTCTTTGCCGGCATAGGTGGCAGATAGGACAGAACCCCTGCGCAGCAGAGCATTGCAGTCATGCCAGCGGCAAATTTTTTTACGTTCATTCATATTCCTCCCCCGTGAAGTTCGACAATATCTTTTCTGATATGTGATCTTTTTTATTGATTATACCAAATGTATTGCCTGCCGTCAATGAAGATTTATGCTATAATCATTTCAGTTTTGTGCTAACACTATAAAATACAATACGATATTGACAAAGTGTAAACATTGCGTTATGATATGAAGACAACAGGGAGGGATCAACATGCGAATGGATGAACTGGGATATCACCACCGTCACGGACTGGATTTTAATATTGAGCGACCCCAGGGTGCGGGAGACTGGCTCCTGCTTCTGATCAAAACACCAGCAATCTTTCAGATCGAAGGAGAGGAGATCCACGCAACCGCAGGCTCCTACATTTTATATACATCGGAATATCCACAGTTTTACCGGACAGATCCGAAGCATGGAGAATACATCGACGACTGGATGCATTTCGGTCCGGATGAACAGGAACAGGCACTGATCAAGCACTATGAAATTCCTCTGAACAAGCCTGTTTGCCTGGGGGATATCACCGGGCTGTCCATGCTGATGCGCACCATGTGTCACGAGTTTTACTCCGCACACACCCACCGGGTGGATACGGTAAACGCCTATTTTCACATTCTGCTCAACAAGCTCCATGAACAACTGGAAAGTCTGACACCGGTTTCGGTCTTTTTTGAATCAAATTACGGTGAGCGGCTCATGTGGATCCGGGAGTGCATCTTCCGGCGGCAGGGCTACACCTGGAACATTGATGACATGGCAGCGGATCTGTCGCTGAGCCGTTCCCGGTTCCAGCATCTGTACTCGGAAACCTTTGGCACAAGCGTCACCCAGGATATCATCACCAGCCGGATTCAGTTTGCAACGGAGCTGCTGAAAAATCCCGAGATCCCCATTGAAAAGGTTGCGGAAATGTGCGGTTATGCCAGCGCATCCTACTTCATCCGCCAGTTCAAAGAGCAGACCGGCAGCACACCATCCCAATTCCGAAAAAAAATATAGGCAACACCACACAATCTTTGTGCGGTGTTGCCTATAAAAGGGCAGGCTTTTGATAAGCCTGCCCTTACTTATAGTTTTTTGATCTTGGCGAAATTCGCCATCAGCTTTTTCTTACCCACCTTGTCGAACTCGATCTCCAGCAGGGCATCGTTAGCCATTTCCCGCACGGCCAAAATCGTACCATCCCCGAAAATGTTGTGGTGGATCCGATCCCCCTGGGCATAATGGACGCTCTGCTCTCCGGTGCCTGCCTGGGATTTTTGCTTGGCAAGCTGTTGCTGCAGGGAAATAGAATGCACGACAGTGACCGCCGGTTCCTTCACATGCCGTGCGGAAACCGTATTGTCGTGCTTTTCGATCAATTCCGGGTCAATCTCCTTGAGAAACCGGGAGGTGAGATTCCGGTTGGTGGTACCGAACAGCATACGCTGCGCCGCACTGACCAGATACAGCTGCCGCTTGGCACGGGTGATGGCAACATACGCCAGCCGTCGTTCCTCCTCCAGGGATTCTTCGCTTTCCATGCTTCGCACGCCGGGGAAGATCCCATCCTCCATACCGATCAGGAACACGGTATCATACTCCAGACCCTTGGCAGAGTGGATGGTCATCAGAGTCACCGCATCGTCCGCTTCCTCGTTCCGATCCTGATCCGTATACAGGGAGATTTCCTCCAAAAAGCCGCTGAGCGTAGGCTCCTCTGCCCCTTCCATATAGGTCAGCAGAGTGGATTTCAACTCCTCTACGTTTTCCAGCTTGGTAACGCCTTCATCCCCCATAGCGGTCAGCATTGCCTTATAGCCGGTTTTCTCCAGCAGCAGATCAAAGAATTCATCCAGAGGCAGCGTCTCCGCTGCTTCCGTCAAAGCATCAAACATTTTCGCCACACTGCGCAGGCTTGCTGCTTTTTTCGACAGAACCGGATAATCCCCTGCGTTCCGCAACACCTCCATGGGGGACAGCCCCAGATCCCGTGTGATATCGTCCAGCATGGACAGAGTAGCGTCCCCGATGCCCCGCTTGGGCTCGTTGATGATCCGGCGGAACCGGAGCATATCATTGCTGTTGTCAATGACGCTTAAATATGCGGTAATATCCTTGATTTCCTTCCGGTCAAAGAACCGCATCCCCCCGTATACCCGGTAAGGCACACCGCTCTGCACAAAGGCACGCTCCAGCATATTGGACTGGGCATTCATCCGGTACAGCACCGCATGGCTGCTGTAGGTACTCCCCTGCTGCACATGCTCCAGAATGGTCTGTGCCACAAATTTCGCCTCGTCCATTTCGTTCATGGCACGGTACCAGTAGATCTTGCTGCCCTTGTCCCACTGGGTCCACAGCTTCTTTTCCTTCCGGGAACGGTTGTGCCGGATCACCGAGTTTGCCGCATCCAGGATCGTACCGGTGGAACGGTAGTTCTGCTCCAGCCGGATCACCTTACTGCCGGTAAACTGCTCCTCAAAATTCAGGATATTTTCAATGGTAGCACCCCGGAATTTGTAGATGCTCTGGTCATCATCTCCCACCACGCACAGGTTCTGATGGGCAGCGGACAGCAGGCTCACCAGCCGGAATTGCGCCTGGTTGGTGTCCTGATACTCATCCACCAGAATATACTTATACTTACTGCGGTACTTTTCCAGTGCATCCGGGAATTCTGAAAAGATCTGCACGGTAAGCCGGATGATATCATCAAAATCCACCGCATTAGATTTCTTCAATCGGTTCTGATACTCCCGGTAGATCTTCGCAATGGCAAGCCGCCGGTAATCCCCGGATGCCTGTGCCTCCAGCTGGTCGGGATCCAGGAGCTTGTCCTTGGCACGACTGATCTCCCCCAGAATGGACTTGGGGGGGAACTGCTTTTCGGATATATTCATATCGGACAGGCAGCCCTTGATGATACGCTGGCTGTCGTCAGAATCGTAAATGGTAAAGCTTCGGTCATACCCCAGCCGTTCGATCTCCTGCCGCAGAATCCGCACGCATGCAGAATGAAAGGTCGCCGCATGTACATCCCGCCCCTGCTCCCCAAGCATAGCTTCCAACCGGGATTTCAGTTCCCCTGCCGCCTTATTTGTAAAGGTGATGGCAAGAATATTCCATGGCCGGATAGGTGCAGATGCAATCACATCCCGCAGCCGGTCAATATCTGTTTCCCTACCATCCACATAGCCTTGTAAAAAATCCAGATCCTCCTGAGAAACCGTCCGCCCACTTTCGTGATAGGCATTTCCGAAGTAAACCATATTGGCGATTCGGTTGACAATAACGGTTGTTTTGCCGCTGCCTGCCCCCGCAAGCACCAGAACCGGTCCGTTGACTGCAAAAACCGCTTCCTGCTGCATTGGGTTCATCTTTCCGAAAAAACGCTCCAATGCTGACCGCTTTAGTTCATCATAGGATCTCATAGATATCAAACAACTCCTCAAAACTCTCAAAAACTGCCTTGAGTCTTCTCCTCTCAATGCATGCCTTTAATTATAGCACATTTTGCTGACCGTGAAAAGCCCCATTTTGATTTTTGTTTATAATTCCTCAACTTTTTTCACATACTATCTGCATACCACGCAGAATGCAGCAGAGCATCTCATCTGCCTTCCTGCGGCATCACAGAAAAGGAGTCTCAACAACCTATGAAACGTGAACAATGGTCCTCAAATGTGGGCTTTCTGCTTGCCGCAGCCGGCTCAGCCATCGGATTAGGAAATCTCTGGAAGTTTCCATATATTGCAGGCAGCAACGGAGGTGCCGTCTTTCTGATCCTCTATCTGATCCTGCTGATCCTGCTGGGTGCGCCTCTGCTGCTGACAGAAATGGCTGTGGGGCGTGCCACCAGGCTCAATGCCGTTGATGCCTGCAAAGCCATCCACCCACGCTGGGGCTTTGTAGGGGCGGCAGGGGTAGTAGGCGCCTTTGTGATCCTGTCCTATTACAGCGTCATCGGCGGCTGGGTACTGAAATATCTGTTTGCCTATCTCCAGCACAGCAGCCTTGGGGATGCGGATACCTATTACACCGGCTTTATCACCAAGCCTCTGGAGCCGGTGCTGTGGCATCTGTTGTTTGCCGCATGCTGCTTTGGGATCGTAGCATTCGGCGTGTCCAAGGGCATTGAACGGATCAGCAAAATCTTTCTGCCGGTGCTGCTGATCACCCTGATCGGCATCGGCGGCTATGCCCTGACTCTGCCCGGTGCCGCACAGGGACTGCGATTTCTGTTTCTGCCGGACTTTTCCCACATTCAAAGCTTTTCTGACCTCGGTACGATTCTGGTGCGGGCAATGGGGCAGGTATTTTTCAGTCTCAGCATCGGCATGGGGACTCTCATCACCTACGGCAGTTATCTGGACAAGCAGGCGAATCTGCAAAAAAATGCAGTCATGATCCCCTTGTTTGATCTCATCATCGCCCTGCTTGCAGGCATCGCCATTCTTCCCTGCGTCTTCTCCTTTGGGCTGGAGCCTTCTGCCGGATCGGGACTGCTGTTTCGTTCCCTGCCCTATGTGTTTGACCACATGACCGGGGGCAGGTGGCTTGCCATTGCATTTTTCGCTCTGGTGTTCATCGCCGCCGTCACCTCCGCCATTTCCCTGTTGGAAAGCATCGCCGCCTTTTTTATTGATCGTCTGCATTGGCACCGGATCTCCGCTTCCGGTCTTGCCACTCTGTGCTTTGCCCTCATCGGCGTGGCAAATTCCCTTTCCATGGGAGTATGGAGCGACTTTACCCTGTTCGGCATGTCCTTGTTTGATCTGATGGTATTCCTGTCGGACAATGTGCTGATGCCCATCGGCGGCTTTTTCCTGTGCATCCTGGCAAGCCGGATCTGGGGCTTCCCGAAGCTACTGCAGGAGGTTTCCTCAAACGACACCTACCCGGTACGCTTTCCCAGGATCCTCCTGTGGATCCTCAGATGGATGGCACCGGCTATGATCCTTGTGATCTTTTTCGTTTCCCTGTTCTGACGCAAAAAGAGCGCCGATCCGAAGATCAGTGCTCTTACTGTGATTTTGTTCAGAATCAATCCGCCTCTTCAATGCCGGGCAAATCCTGTCCCCCATCTCCCGGATTGCTGCCGGGTTGTGCGGGCTGGGACGCAGGCGGCGGTGCAACGGTGGTTTCCGCTGTCGGTGCAGTGGTAGCAGCCGGCGGCGCTGTAGTGGTCACTGCCGGATTGTCCGCATAGGTAATCACAAACTTGTAATCCGTGGTCAGGTCAATGGTTTCACCAGGTTCTACACTGGTCTTGATCACTGCGCCGGTGGCGTAATTGTAGTTGACAGCCGGTGTGGAGGTATGATTCTTGATACCGATCTTTTCGATCTCCGCAATGTAAGCGGAAAGGGTAACACCCTTGAACTCCGGCACCTTCACCTTGGACGGCCCAAGACTTACCTTTACGTCCAGGGTATCGCCGCTCTTGAAGTCCTCCCCTTCCTTTACGGACTGCCAGATGATCTGCCCTGCCGGATACTCATCGCTGTACTCCTCCGCAATGCAGTTCAGCTCGATCCACTCTGCCAAATCTGCCTTCTTTGCCTTGTAATCCATACCCACTACATTGATCATCACAGAGTCATACTCCTTGGTGGCAGTCACAGCCTCTGTGGTAACGGTGACAATATCACTCAGAGAACTGCTTGTGCCGCTGTTCTGGGAAATCACCTGGGAATCACTGTCCCGGAACACCTTTGCCAGTACCAGGGCAACAATCAGAATCACTGTAATCAGCAGAATCCCGATGATCATAGGTACCTTCACCTTATCAAAGGCACTGACCGCAGATTTGCCATCCTTCAGATCCTCGTAATCCTCATAGTCTTCGTATACTTCTTCGTCCTCATATTCCGGCTCCGGCTGCGGCTCATATTTGGGAACGGGAGGCGGTGTCACGGCGGTACGCTGGGCAGTTTCCTCCTCCGTCTCCTCAAACAGCCGGGTCACAAGCTCAGTAATGGTCTGGGTACGCTCATCGCTGTTCAGCGCCAGACCATCCATAATGGCTTTGGACACATGCACCGGAATGCTGCCGCTCAGCTCATGGGGAGCGCAAAGATTGTCATTGTCTAGCCGACTGGGAGCCTCCGTAGGCATGCAACCGGTCAGGATCCGGTACAGCACCGCACAGATGCCGTATACATCCGTCCATGTCCCCTGCCTGCCGCTGGCACTGTACTGCTCCGGTGCCGCATAGCCAGGAAACAGCTCCGTCTTCAACTCGGTATTGGCGGTGCGCACAGAGGAGATACAGAACGCAGAAAGCTGCAGATTGCCTTTCTCAGTGACATAAATGGTTTCCGGACTGATGCCCCGATGCACAATGCCTGCGTTATGTACCAGGCTCAGGGTGGTGAACAAAGGCGGGAACATTTTTTTCGCCTGATTCCAGCTCAACTCTCCTGCATTGTCCTTGAGGAAATCCAGCAGCTTCACGCCCTCCGTGTATTCAAACACGGTGTAGGTGGTATTATTCTCTGCAAACAAATCCAGAGTGGGATTGATATGACTCAGATTGCGCATACGGGCAAGCGTCTTGTTCAACTCCGTATACTCCGCCATCAGTGCCTTGTACTGGGCAAGGTTATTATAATTCACACTGATGATCGGTTTGCCCTTGATCCGGGTACAAAGCCCGATGGGCATATATTCACGAATCAGAACCTTGCAGCAGATGACGGTATCGTAAGCCAGATAGGTAGCGCCCTCTCCGTTATGCCCCAGCAGTACGCCGATCAGATAACGCTCCCGCAGCATGGTGCCAGGCGCAATGTAATCCGGCAGATACGGTGTGCCGTCCTGATAGCCGCAGTGGGGACAGACAGCCTGTTCTCCTTTCACTTCCATGCATCCATAGCACAATCTGTTCTCAGACATGTTCCGATTCTCCTTTACAGTGGTTCTTGCAATTCATCCATACGATCACATTGTTCATTGTATCAGTTATGCCGGGGAATGTCAAATTTTCAGCGCCGCAAACCGGCACAGCGGGGATAATTGTATTTATTCTGTAATCTTTTTTATCGTTTCTCAATATTCCCAACCGGATCATGCTCCTATTTTGTAACCTCTTTCTCGAAGGCAAGCAAATCTGTTAAAACATTCACCCTTTCGTCCGAAACTGCAAGCACCTGATCGTCCTGTACCTGTACCCGGATCTGATAACAGAGCATATCCTTGCTGTCTCCGTCCCTGTAGCAGTAACGGAAGCAGTATTCAGCAGCACTGGCATCCATCCGGTAGGTGATGGTGTAGGGATCCAGCCCCAGTACGTTCAGCATTTCCGCCTTGGAGGTACCCTTCACCAGATCCGTCAGCAGAATATACCCGGACTTTTTCTGCCCCAGAATGCTGTCCTCCAGCACTGTGTAATTGCAGTACCGGACGGTGGAAAGCCTGCCGGTGGCATCAGAGGTACAGAAGATCGCCCACTGGGGGATCTGAATACCGCACACGGAAACACGCTTCTCGCTTTCCATTAACGCATTGTACTTACCCACATCCGTTAAGTACCCGCAGGCAGGGGTGGTATACAAGGATACATCCGCATGGGATTGGGCATCGGAAAGGGATGCTCCCAGTCGCTCCGACAGCAGCGCTGCATACCGGACCCCGTCATTTCTCCTGTGCCGCAGCACCAGTACGCCCACAAGAATTCCCACTGCGATCAGCAGTACCAACGCTCCGGTGAGCCAGAATTTCAGGGAACGCCGCCGTTTCCGGTGAATCTGCTCCACCAGCTGCTCCGATCCCTCCGGTCGCTTTTTAGATTCCTTCGTTTCCTCCGGGTTGGTTTTTGCATCCTTTTTCATCATTCTTCTCCTACTTCAGAATCAGTCCCCGATCCAGCATTTCCTGTGCCGCCAGCAAAATGCCAATCCTGCC
>NZ_FR894897.1:14240-20571 GCF_000434255.1 Ruminococcus sp. CAG:379
CCTGCCGCTGGCGTAGGTAATACCGCCCTGCATCCAGACTGCGTATGGTTCCCGCATGGGTGCATCCGCAGAAAGCTCAATGGAAGCCCCCATGGTGAATGCCCCTGCCGCCATGATGACCTGGCTGGTATAGCCGGGCATGTCCCAGGGTTCCGGTGTTACAAAGGCATCCACAGGGGCGCCCTTCTGCACGCCCTGACAAAAGGCGGTCAGCAACTCCGGAGTGCCAAACCGGATGGCGGTGATGATATCCCCCCGGGTCTCGGACAATGCCGGATAGCTGTCAAAGCCCATGAGCCGGAACAGCTCCGCAGCAAAGGCAGCGGTTTTCAAAGCATTTGCCACTACATCCGGCGCAAAGAACAGCCCCAGGAACATTTCCTTGTTCTGATGCAGGGTACAACCCACTTCCTTGCCCATACCCACGCAGGTGAGCCGATAGGAGCACAGCTCCACCAGATCCTTTCTGCCGGCAATGTAGCCGCCGGTCTGGGCAATGGATCCCCCTGCATTCTTAATCAGAGAGCCGATGATCAGATCCGCCCCCACAGAGGTAGGCTCCCTGCGCTGGACAAATTCCCCATAGCAGTTGTCCACCATTACAATGGTATCCGGGCTGACCCGGCGCACGGTCTGCACGATCTCCTGGATCTGTTCCACCGTATAGGCAGGCCGCAGGGAATATCCTCTGGAGCGCTGGATGTATGCCACCTTTGCCCCGGGCACAGCCTGTGCAATGGCATCCAGATCCGGCAGCCCCCCACCGGTCAAAGGCACCTCTCCATACTCCACGCCGTAATCCATGAGGGAACCGTTCCCGGGGGTGCCGCTGATGCCGATCACTTCCTCCAGGGTATCGTAGGGCTTACCGGTCACTGCCAGTAGCTTGTCCCCGGGACGCAGCACCCCGAACAGAGCAACGGACAGGGCATGGGTTCCAGACACAAAAGTGTGCCGCACCAGAGCATCCTCCGCATCCAGCACCTGGGCATACACCTTATCCAGGGTCTCTCTGCCAATGTCCCCGTATCCGTAGCCGGTACTGCCGTAAAAGCAAGGCTCACTGACCCGGTTTTTGATAAAGGCGGCAAGCACCTTTTCCCCGTTGTAAGCGGCATTGGCGTCGATCTCCGCAAATTTCTGCGCAGCGATCTGCTCCGCCTGTTCTGCAAGCTGCATAATGCGAGGGTCAATCCTGAAAAAATCAGACATTAGTTCAACTTTCCTTTCTGCATGGCTTCCGGGTCATGCTCCGTGCGCTCCAGCACATATTCCGTTTCCAGAGGGCGGAATCCGATCTCTGTATAGAAGCTGACCCGGATATCCAGTGCCATCAGCACTGCATGCTTTCCGAACTGCTCCAGAAATCCTGCCAGCCAGCGAAGAAACTGCCGGGCATATCCACTGCCTCTGGCAGCTGCACGGGTGGCAACCTGGGCGATCAGCACTTCATTGTCCACATCATACAGGATGGTGGCAGTGGTGGAATTTTTATAAGTAAATACCTTGCTGACCCCTCTGCGGAGCCGATGGGACACATCCGTCAGCCACAGATCATGGGCAATCAGATGGGGGAAGCCCTCCCGGAGGATATCATAGGCATCGTCCAGTCTGGGAGCAAAATCAATTTCGTATTCGTCAAAATCCTCCGGCAACCCGGTGGAGGTCAGTTCAAACACCGTCCGGTGCAGGGGGTGATACCCCTCCGTCTGCATCAGGTACTGCATCAGATTTGCGGTAGTCTCCACACGGAAAGGCTGATGCATGGCAATGAACATCTGGATCTCCCGGGCAAGCTCCGTCAGATCTTCCTTGGTAGGATCCATATAGATGGTCAGCGTGGCGTTGAACAGCAGCGCATAGCCGGTTCCGGCACCCTCTATGCGGAAAAAGCGGCAGAAATCATACCCCACCCCATAGGCACGCAGATAGGTGTAGATCCATCTGCCATACCGGTTGGTTTTCAGGCACCCACAATCCAGCTGGGATGCCTCTGTCAGCTGCCGGATCATAGCTGATGAATCTCTTTCATCATTGCCCCTGCCAGTTGCTCACAGGCGCAAAGATCCTTGTACGCCAACACGCAGGAGGGCGAATGCAGGTATCGGCAGGGGGCAGAAATGGCAAGCGTCCGGACGCCCTTACCGGAAATATGAATGGCGCCGCTGTCATTGCCCCCTGCGATCATGGTCTTGGTCTGCACCGGAATCTGTTCCCGCCGAGCGGTATCGAATGCAAGCCGGTACAGCTCCCGGTCGTACAGGGTGCTGCGATCCATAAAGGATACCACAGCGCCACCGCCCACCCGGCATACCTGCTTTGCACCGGACACGTCCGGAATGTCGCTGGCAGTGGTGGTTTCCAGTACAATGGCGTAATCCGGAGCAATGGTATACGCCGCCGCCATCGCTCCCCGGAGACCTACCTCCTCCTGCACCAGGAATGCAAACCAGGTGTCATACTCCGGCTCCTGTTCCAGAAGATCCAGCAAAATGGCACAGCCTGCCCGGTCATCCAGCGCCTTGGAGGCGATCATACCGTCCCCCATGCTCCGGTAGTTGGGCAAAAAATGCACGAAATCCCCGGGACGCACATAACGCTTTGCCTGCTCTGCATCCACCGCACCAATGTCGATGGACAAGGCATCACAGGTGGGTGCCTGGTCCCGCTGGGCGGCGGACAGCTTATGCACCGCCTTGGCACCGATGACCCCGGGCAGCTTTGCATCCCCCACCAGCACCTGTCTGCCGATCATAACAAAGGGATCCACGCCCCCTACTGCCCCGAAGGTCAGGCTGCCGTCAGAACGGATACTAGTGACAATCATACCCACCTCGTCCATATGGGCGGAAAGCATCAGCGTTTTCTCCGGGCGCTTTCTGCCCTTGCGCAGCACCAGCAGATTCCCAAGGGGATCCACAGTGCATGTGCCGAGATCGCCAATGGTCTGCTGAATATAGGCACGCACATCCTGTTCATTGCCGGAAGTGCCACACAGGCGGCACAAAGCCTCTAAATGCTTCAGCATGCAGAACACCTCCTAAGATAAGCACACAGGAGTTTTGCGGTCAGCTCCACATCCCGGGTGTCAATAACCTCCACCGGGGTGTGCATGTATTTGAGGGGAATGGACACGGTACATGCCTTTGCGCCTCCCCGTGCCACGCTGAACCGATCCGCATTGGTAGAAGTCAGTCCCTCCATGACCTCCAGCTGATAGGGCAGATCCTCTGCCTGGGCAGCGTCTATGAGGGCATTGCTCACCTCTCTGGACAGGGTGGGGGAAATGCCGATCATGGCACCCTTGCCCAATTCCCCGGTTTCACTGGGCTTATCGTCGGCAGTATAGCCGAAGCTCACATCCACCGCCAGTGCGATGTCCGGATCCACCGTATATGCGGCGATCTTGGCGCCCCGTTCCCCCAGCTCCTCCTGGCTGGAAAAAAGAATGGTCACACTACAGGACAGTTCCTCCCCCTGCAAAAGCTCCAGCATCCGCAGAATGGCAGCCACGCCGCATCGGTCATCCAGGGCGGCACCAGTCATCCGGTCATCCAGCAGGGGCATGCAACTGGTGTCAAACTGCACAAAATCCCCCCGGGATACCAGAGCCGAAACCTGTGCCTGGTCATAGCCCGTATCCACTGCCAGATCCTCCATTTTCGGCACGGAAGCATCCTTCCCTCCGGACAAGTGGGGGGGAATGGTGCAGATCACGCCGCCGATCAGCTCCCTGCCATGGATCAGTACGGACTGCGCCGGCATCAACCGCCGGTCCAGACCACCCACATTGCCGATCCGCAGAAATCCATTTTCTTCAATATCCGTTACGATCATGCCGATCTGATCGATATGGGCATCAATCAGCACATGGGGCTTGCCAGGCTCCCGGACGCCCAAGTGACCGATCACATTGCCATTTTCATACACCGCATCCGGGCAGAATTCCCGCAGCATCTCCAAAGCGGTCAGAGCTGCCCCTGTCTCATTGCCGGAGACCCCGGACGCATCCGCCAGAGTACGGATCCTCTCGAACAGTTCCATGCTTACAGCTCCTTTACAAGGTTTTTGAAGTGCTGTCCCCGTGCTTCAAAGTTGGGATACAGGTCAAAGCTTGCGCAGGCGGGAGACAGGGTCACGATATCCCCGGGCTGTGCCAACTCCTTTGCCTTCTGCACTGCTTCTTCCATGGATGCGGCGTGGACGATCTGCAGCTTTGCCGGATCATAGCTTGGATCCTCCGTCACAGCCTTTTCAATTTTCGGAGCCGTCACGCCCATGAGGATCAGGATCTTGACCCGCTGGTTCACGGTTTCCGCCATAGGCTCAAAGGGGATCTTTTTATCATAGCCTCCGGCAATGACGATGAGCCGCTGGTTGAAGGAGCGCAGTCCTGCCAGCACACGGGTGGGGCTGGTGGCAATGCTGTCATTGTACCACTTAACTCCATCCAGTTCCCGGACAAATTCGATCCGGTGCTCCACGCCGCCAAAGGTCTTTGCCACCTCTACAATGGTCTCTGCCGGAACCTCACCCCATACGGCCGCAATGGCAGCCAGGTAATTTTCCACATTGTGCAGACCGGGAATGCGGATGTCCTCCGCCCGGACGATTCGCTGAGTCTTGCCGGCTTCTGCATAACACAGCCAGCCTTCTGCATCCAGGAAGGTGCCCCGCTCCGGCTTCTGCTGCCGGGTAAACCACAGCAGTCTGCCCCGCACCTGTTCTGCCAGGGCGGCAGTCTGGGCATTGTCCAGATTCAACACGGTTTTGGAATAGGCATTCTGGTGCGCAATCAGGTTCTCCTTACAGCCAATGTACTCCTCCATGGTACCATGTACGTCCAGATGGTTGGGGGAAATGTTGGTGATGACCGCCACATCAGGAGAACGGCGCATAGAGATCAGCTGGAAGCTGGACAGCTCCACCACTGCTGCATCCTCCTCCCGGATGGTTTCAATCAAGGGCAGCAGCGCCTTGCCGATGTTGCCGCCCTTATACACCCGGCGCCCGGTTTTCGCCAGCATTTCCGAAATCAGAGTGGTGGTGGTGGTCTTGCCGTCAGAGCCGGTTACGCCATAGATCCGGCAGGGGCAAAGATCAAAGAAGGTCTCCATTTCAGAGGTGATGATGACCCCCTGCTTTCTGGCAGCAGTCAGTGCCGGATTGTTGAAGTACATGCCAGGCGTCCGGAATACGACATCGTAGTTGGTCAGATGCTCCAGGTATCCGTCACCCAGATCAAATTCTGCACCCAGCTCCTTGAATTTTGTATAGGTCTCCCCCATCTGTTCCTCTGTTTTCCGATCACAGATGGTCACCCGGATCCCTTTGCGCAGGAATAGGGCAATCAGGTCATTGTGGCTGACCCCGGTTCCGATAAAAGCAACCTGCTTTGTCTGCATCCAATGAAAATACTGTTCAATCTTTGTCATAACGGTCTCCTGTCGGCAACGCCCTGTCCGGTCATTGTCGCCGCTGATTCCGGCAAGCGGCAGCCGTAATAGAAACATATTTTAGGCAGCACTGCACAAAGCACGCCTGAGGGCTTTGCACAACATCTGCTGACAAATTTTCCGCCACATCACACAGAAATTCCTTGCAATACGCCAGTATTCCTGCGTCGTTTCTATGGAATCTGCCGAACAATTTGTTGACGCATCTGTCGCACAGTCTTTGTGCGGTGTTGCCTTTATTATTATAGCAAGGATCCCGAAAAAAATCAAGGCGACACGGCAGGATTCCGTTTTTCTCTGTAAAAAAACAAAAGCGGCATACTCCGATGTGTATACCGCTTATATGCACTTGCATTGTACCAAATGAGAGTATCTCCTACAGGATCTTGTCCCCACGCTCCCGAGTCAGTCCATTCATCGCCATATCCAAGACCTGGCTATTCTTGCAGGCATTGCTGCGAAGGATGCCCTCCAGCTGAAATCCTGCCTTTTCCAGCACCCGTCTTGAACCCATGTGATAGGCAAAAGGCTCAGCGTAGATCCGCAGAAGATCCGTTTCGGAAAACAGCCGGGCACAGAGCATACCCACCGCTTGGGTCATGATCCCCTGTCCCCAATAGGCTTCTGCCAGGTAATAACCCAGCTCCGCCGTGCGCCGACGAATAGTTTCCTGCCGGAATGCACCGATGCTGCCCACCACTTTGTCATCTACACAGACCGCATAGGCAAATGTCTGATCCGGATCGGCGGACAGCACGGCACGGATGTAATCCTGTGCATCCTGATCTGTGTAAGGATAGGGCAATCCGTCCCGCAGATTGTTCAGCACCTTTTGGTTGGATAAGGCGGCTGCCAGATCCTTTGCATCGGACAGC
>NZ_FR894897.1:20598-42367 GCF_000434255.1 Ruminococcus sp. CAG:379
ACTGCCGGATGGAGATTCCCATGTCACACCTTCTCCTGCAAGGGAATCCAGTGGCGGAGAATCCAATCAAAGGCAATGCCTGTTTATGTTCATAAACTGCCTGCATGCGAGATGCTTCTTTCAACACCAATCGATGTACACCATGCAATTTGTATCATATTATATCCAGCATAGTGATATTTGTCAAGCGCATTTTCATCTCAGAGCATCCTGTCCCTGCACTCCCAGCAATGCCCGGCGCATCTGCACCAGATCCCAGCTGTTCAGGATACCGTCCCCATTCATATCTCCGTTGTCCGGACTATGCAGGATCCCCTTGCCGATAAGCCACTTTTGCAGCAGAACCATGTCTGCCACTGTAAACTGCCCATCCGCATTCACATCCCCTAACAGGCTGCTCTGCCGCTTGGCATTGAAATGCACCGTTACTTTATCCATAACGGAGGGATCCGTGTTGTACTCGGAAAAGTCCCAGTTTTTCGTCAATGCCTTCCACTCCTGCTCCGTGCCGGCGAAGTATACATCCGGCACAAGCTCCAGATTGCTGACACTGTAATCCTCCGGGTCAGTATCCACTCGATTCTCGTGAAATACAAACAATGACAGATCCGCATTTTTTGCAATGGCAAGCGGCTCAATGGATTCCAGCGTATCCGGCAGATAAATGGCATGCAGATTTTCACAGCCCATGGTGTACCATTCATTCAGCTCCGTGATCCCTTCCGGATACTCCAGTACTGCCAGATTGGTATTGTCAAAGGCCCGGAAACCCAGTGTTTTCAGAGTATCCGGCAACTGCACATCCAGCAAATTACTACCCGTAAATGCACCATAATCAATTTCCGTAACTCCATCCGGGACAACAATAGAGGTAATTCCGGTATAGGTGTGTTCCCCAAAACCATTGGTACGGCCTGCATTTTCAAAGGCAAGCATACCGATCTTCTGCAGCGTGGAGGGCAGCACAACCTGCCGCAAAGCGGTACAGTGACTAAACGCTTCACATGCTATCTCCGTAACACCCTCCGGTATGACCAGATTTCGCATCCGACAACCATAAAATGTATAGTCCGCAATTCGCTTTGTGCGTTCCGGCAGCGTAAGAGCAAGGATGCCGCAATCCTCAAAGGCATGGCTGCATATTTCCGTATCGGATGCCGGGAGCCGAAGCTCCGTCAGGTTTCGGTTTCCCAAAAAGGCATAGTTCCCGATAGAAGATACCGAGTCTGGAATAGAAACCTGCAACAGTCCATGGGGATCTGTCTCACGACGGTACCCGGGAATAATCGGATAACTTGTGGCAAAGGCATAGTCCCCGATGGTTTCCAATCCTTCCGGCAATTCTAACGTTTCCATATACCAAATTGCATTGTAAAACGCCTGTTCCCCAATAGACACTACACTTTCGGGTAATACAATTTCCCTCAATGGAACTGCATAGCAAAAATTCTCCGGAATACAGGAAACACCATCCGGAATCTGAAGATACCTTAATCCAGATCCCATAAATGCACCTTCTCCAAGCTCTGATAAGGAATCCGGCAAAGAAATCTCCTGCATCATACTGGTTTTCCCAAAGGCATAAGCACCGATGGACTTGATCCCTTCCGGCACAGAAAAGCTGGTGATCTCCTGGTGATCGTAAAAGGCATACTCCCCGATCCGGGTCACAGCGCTCAGATCCACTGTATCGTAGGGCACAGCCTTTGGCACTGCAAAAAGGGTTTTTCCGTCCTTACTGTATAAAATGCCGTTTACAGACTGAAAGGTTTTGCTGGCACTGCTGACAGTCAGCGTTTTCAAATTATCACACCCATACACCCAGGAACCATAGCCGGATACATCACCGTGATAATGCTCTGTTTCCACCCCGGAAAGGCTTGTCAGCCCTGCAGAAAGCTGGATGTGTTCCAGGTTTTCGCAATACCCAAATGCACTGTCGCCGATCCATGTGATGCTGTCCGGCAGAATCAGCGATGTCATCTCACAATATTTCAGAGCGTCTGCCTCAATGCCCGTTACAGGATGCCCCAGCACTTCTCCTGCCAGTTTCAGTGTGCCGGTCACTTTATTGTCCACCAGACTGTCCACTGCGCAATATCCTCCGTTGAGATAATATCGGTAGCGAACGCCGTCCACCATTTCCATCACATAAGGCTCCGCTGTTTCCGCCAAGACGATTGTTGGCAGAGCTGTCAGAACCATGCCGCAGGACAACAGCACTGCGGTTAATTTCCTACCCAATCTTTTCATACTGCACCTCCTCGCTATTATTCCTGTACCTCCAGCAATGCCCGGCGCATCCGCACCAGATCCCAACTGTTCAGGATACCGTCCCCATTCATATCTCCGTTGTCCGGACTATGCAGGATCCCCTTGCCGATAAGCCACTTTTGCAGCAGAACCATGTCTGCCACTGTAAACTGCCCATCCGCATTCACATCCCCTAACAGGCTGCTCTGCCGCTTGGCATTGAAATGCACCGTTACTTTGTCCATAACGGAGGGATCCGTATCGTATTCTGAAAAGTCCCAGTTTTTCGTCAATGCCTTCCACTCCTGCTCCGTGCCGGCAAAGTATACATCCGGCACCATCTCCAGATTGCTGACCGACCAATCGGAAAGATCCGTGGTGAATCGATCATCATGGGATACGATCTGTGCCAGATCCGCATTTTTTGCAATGGCAAGCGGCTCAATGGATTCCAGCGTATCCGGCAGATAAATGGCATGCAGATTTTCACAGCCCATGGTGTACCATTCATTCAGCTCCGTGATCCCTTCCGGATACTCCAGTACTTCCAGCTTAGCATTATCAAATGCACGAAAACCCACTGCACGAAGGGAATCTGACAGCAGAATATCCCGCAGGCTACTGCCGGCAAAGGCACCGTACCCGATGTCTGTCACCCCATCCGGCACTGTAAGGGAACGAATGCCGCACTCCACATACTCGCTGCCGTTCCAGAAAAAGGCATGGCTGCCTATTTCCGCAAATGCGCATGCTCCAATGGTTTTCAGGCTCTCCGGCAAAGTCAGGCTTTCCAGATCCAGTAATCCACGGAATGCGTTGTCGCCGATTTCCGTGACCCCCTCGTCAACTGTGATCCACCTGCTGCCGGAAAACGCATAGGATGGGATCTGATGAATACTGCCCGGAATATGTACCCGCCCCATTGAGGAGCATCCTTCAAAGGCACGCTCTCCCATTACAGTTCCTTCCGGATTTTCCGGCAGCTTTACCCCGGTCAGATTGCTGTTCCGTGTAAATGCACTGGCACCGATATACTCCACAGAATCCGGAATGGTCATATACAGCAGTCCGGTTGTTTCCGACCAAGGGTCTGGCGCTCCAAAGCAGGCGAATGCATAATTTCCGATGGACTTCAGCCCTTCCGGCAGGTGTACCGTTTTCAGCTTCGTGGGACCATAAAAAGCATACGCACCGATCTCCTGCAAACCCTCCGGCAGGGAAACTCCCTGCAGTTCATAGCAACGCTCAAACAAATAGTCCGGAATCACCGTCACCTTTGCAGGAATACGCATAGAAAGGAGCCGATTGTCACCTGCAAACGTACCCTTTCCCAAGGTCGTCAGGGACTGGGGCAGATTCAGATAGGTTAACCCGTACATCCTGGAAAAGGCATAGTCCCCTACGGACTCCAGTCCCTCTGACAGCAGGATGCTGATACTGTAATACTCCGGCATGTTCTCATCGGACACATCCAAACTACAACCTGCAAAGGCATAATCTCCAATTGTGCGCACTGCTTCGGGCACATATGCTGTTTGCAGATTTTTGCAATCCTGAAAGGCGTGATCCCCCACAGCGGTGATGTGAGAAGGCAGGTTCAGCTCCGTGATCTCGGAATGTCCGCAGAAAGCATAGTCCCAGATCTTGGTGACACCGGAAAGATTTACGGAGTCAAAGGAGATCCCGTAGGGCACAGGGCCAATCGCAGAGCCGTCTTTGCTGTAGATTATGCCGCCAACAGACTTAAAATATGGATTGCTCTTGCTGATGGTCAGCTTCTCCAGCTTGGTGCAGCCATCCGTCCAGGAGGCATAGCCAAAGCAGCCGGACTCCAGATCATTGGCATACAGCTTGGAGGTATCCCCGGTGAAGCTTTCCAGTCCAGCCGGGAAGTGAATGGCTTTCAGATCCTCGCAGTCCCGGAATGCTGCCTGTTCAATGGTGGTCACACTGTCCGGCAGGATCAACTCCGTAATGCCGCAGCCGCTTGCGCTGTGCTCTGCACCCATTTCTTCCAGTTCCTCGTCCGTATGGCCGCAGCCGCTGAATGCACCGCCCCCGATGACCTTTACTGGCGCTGCTCCTACCGTATCCGGAACCTTCACCACGCCGGTCTTACTTGGGTCACAGCCGGTAATTACGGCATAATTATAATTCAGTTGGATAGAATAGTAGAAACCATCCTCCTCTCCGTCCAGCCACATTTCCGCTGCTGCTTCTGTCCGCATACCGGGCAGAGAAACGCAAAGTGTGCCCACTACCAGAAAGCACGCCAGAATTTTTCTTGTTGTTTGATGCATAAAACACCCCTCCTTGTGCATATGTACAAAATCTCCATGGAAGCATCTCAGTTGATATGTACATTATATCATATCTCCTCTAAAATGAAAAGAGTCAAAACAAAAAAAGCAACGTCGCACGCAGGAAGCGACATTGCTTTATGGGGTATCTGTCTGAAAAAACAAAACATTCTGTGCCTGGTTATATCGGATCCTGCCGGCAGGAAAGCCGCATGTGTCCAGAAGGGAGACATCCCAGGGAAATGCCAGCTTCACAGAGAAGCATGCTTTGTGGGCTTGTGCAGCGATCAGCCGGCCCAGCTGGGCAGGATCCTTTGCCACAAGCCGATTGCTGGTAAAGTAATCAAAGCGCTTTTCTGTGCATGGGCAAAGCCCTCGCAGACACAGCTTCCCATGCACCATTGCGTCCAATTCCTGTAAAGCTGGTGGATCTGACTACCTAGCAGGTTTTCTCTCTGTACTTTTATTTCACGAGAAGCTGCCGCTTGAGCAATACAAGATCCATACCGTTGATGACTCCATCCCCGGAAAGATCCGCCGCCGTAGGATTGGTCAGACTGCCTGCCCGAATCAGGAATTTCTGCAGCATCACTGCATCCGCAGCAGTGCATTGTCCGTCTCCGTTTACATCTCCGGAAAGCCCTTGCTGCACTGCAAACACCGTATACTGCACACAACCCTGCACCTGACCGTTGGAGCCAAGGGTCACTGTTTCCCCGGTCTGCACAGTCCGGCAGTACAGTGCATAGACGACTTGCTTACTGTTGTCCAGCACCTGCTCCGTTTTTGTCCAGCCCTCCAGCCACTGGGGCAGCTGCTCCACCCGGGTATCCAGTGCAGCGCACAGCACCAGATCCGCCTTTGCAGTGATTTGTACCAGATCTCCCTGTGTGTTCTTGGAATCGCATGCAGGCCGCAGATACTCCGCACCCTGCAGCGCTGCGGGAATCTCCCCGTAGGTCACGTCCCGGTCTCCATACACCAGACTCCCGGTCTGAAGCGCCTGCTCCAGGCTCCAGCTGCTGTCATAGACAGTATCCAGAACGGCTGCATCCATCAGCACACCGGTCAGCGGCTGGATGCGGATAGAAACCTCCCAGCTCTGGGAGGGCGTTTCGTCACAGCTCCACTGCACTACCTGCGCCCCCGTCTCCAGAGATCCGGCAGCCACGCCCAGACAGGAGGCATCCCGGGTCAGCTTGCTGACGATGGTATAGGTACCGTCTGCCTGCTCCACAAATTTGAACAACTCTCCCGCATCTCCAGTATAGGTATGCAGGCGGACGATCGCTGCATTGTCCCTGCTGTTATCCGTCACCCAGAGACAGGATTTCAGCTCGGCGTCAAAGATCCGGTAGTAGCCATCCTGGTCAGCCTGGAACCGGAACAGGGTCTCCTCCTCCGTCTGGATCCCATCGGACAGATACAGCTGACTGCCTTTATTCCGGATCACGAAGCTGTGGGCAGTATCCATTTCTGCGCCGGTTTTCAAGAAGCCTACCGGCTCATTTCCCACATTCACAGAACGGAGGAAGTTGCTTTTGCATGCTTTCTCAACTAAGCTGCTCATATCACTGTCGGTAATGTACTTGATCTGCTGGCTGCTGCTGAAGCTGCCGGAATATGCATTGCAAAATGCTTTTACATCCGTGCCCTTTGTGTTGTATGCGGCGATCAGAGAATAGCTGTAGCAGTCCGTTACCGTCCAGGCACTGCCCAGATTCTTGAAGCTGACTGCGGAAGGCGTGCCGGAAGGACTGTCGGAAGTGTAGGATCCGCTTTCCGTAAAGGAAATGGCACTGTTCCTGTCCGGATCCAGCTCGTTGCCCGCATATCCCTCAAACCGGCAGTTTTCGTTGACCACCCGGGAGCCTTCCCCTCCGATCACCTGGGAGGACTTGTTGGGGTTGCTGCCATCCGTAACTGTGTGATAGTTGTTGTAGTTGTGATCATAGCCATTGGAATACTGGGGACAGCGTCTGGAGCACTGCTCCCACTTGTTGTACATCAGTGTGGTATGCAGCCGGGAGGTATCCTTATTCTGAGAGCCGAAGGCAAAGGTCCAGTACCGGTTCTTGAAGTAGTTATAGGAGGCGGTGATATAATCCGGGTTGTAGCCGTTGTATTTGCCATCCGACCAGTTTGCCGCCGGGGTATTGATCCACACGAACTTTCCCACCTCGTTGTCCTTATTCTGACCAAAGGTGGCGCTGAAGCTGTTGTGATCCAACCACAGGTTTCGTACCCCGTAAAATTGCAGCAGAATCACACCGCTGCCGTTGTTGTTCAGGGTTCTTGCTACCCAGTTCACATTGCGGATCACGATATTCTGACTGGGACGGTCGTCCGCCCCATAGAAGTCATCGTTGCGCAGCTGGCTGTCATAGATCGTATTGCTGTCAAAGGAACCAACAATGGTTTTATCGTCCCGGATGCGCTGCTTGGTTTTATCCTGGCTTCCCAGGTCAATATCCGCCCCGATCACCACGGTTTTCGGCTCCGTGCTGTCCAGCGCACTGACCAGATCCGCTGCCGTTTTCACAATCACGGTTTCCCCCAGCAAGCCGCCAATGGTACCTGCCTTCAGCTTACCGTCCACCTTACTGACAGCGGCAAAGCCCTCCAGTCCGTTCAGATCCAGCCGGAACTTTTGTGCATCCGCACCGGTGTAGGATTCTACGCCAATGGAGTTGCTGCCGTCCCGGAAGGTAAGCGCTGCACCGTTATCTGCGTTGCTGACGATTTTGTAGTACAGGTCATAGCCCTCAAAATCCTGCTCTACGGGCACAATCTTCCAGCGCTGATTTGCCCCGTCCGTATCCGGCGACATGACCGCCAAGCCGTTCTCGTTGGTGATGATGCAGCCGGTCTGCGCACTGACGATCTCATAGACCCCGGCACTGACATAATGCAGATACCACTTTTCTGCGGCAGTGCCATTCTGAGTCTGGGTGCTCAGGTAATCGCCGGTTTCACCGGAATGCAGATTGATGTTCCGGTCCGTGTCGCTGATGCCCATGCGGAATTCCTGCACCGGATAGGATGCATCTGCGGCTTCCGCTGTGCCGGACAGCGTGCCGGGCTGTACAAAAAGCCCTGCTGTCATTGCAGCAGCCAGAAGCACACTGGTTATGCGTGTGTGTTGGTTCATGTATATACTCCCCCTGATCGGCAGCTGTCTTGATCCGCCTGCATGGTACAGCTGCCTTGTTTTGATATATGGCAACACCGCACAAAGCCAACCTGGCGGCTTTATTTTATACAGTGCTGTCATATGTATCATACCAAAGAAAAGTCACAACTTCAATAAACAATCCTGCTCTTTTTATGGCGGATTGCATATTTTTCAGAACACATTCCCCACATCCGAAATGCGGACAGATTGACTTTTTTTACTGGACATGGTATGATTTGATATGTATATGAGAGAACAACACCCCTAAAGGAGGCTACTATGCTGCATCTCATCATCGGCGGCGCAGGCTGCGGAAAATCCACCCGGCTGATCGGACAAATCCGGAAAGCCTATGAACAGGGGGAACGGATCTATGCCCTGGTGCCGGAGCAATACTCCTTTACCAACGATTTAAAGCTGTACGAGGCACTGGGACCGACGGCGTTCAATGCCATCCAGTCCCTCAGCTTCACCAGCCTTGCCCGGGCACTGTTTCAGCAGTATGGAGGGCGAAGCGGAGAATATGCGGACGATCTGACCAAGACCATTCTGCTGTATCAGAGTATCCGGGCACTCAGCGACAGCAGCGCCTTTTCCCACTTTGACCGACAGGCGAAAAAGCCCGCATTTCAGGATGCTGCCGCCAAGGCCATCACGGAGCTGCGCCGAGGCAGCATCTCCCCGGAAGCACTGCTGGAGCAGACTGCAAGGCTGGAGGGCAGGCTCCGGGATAAGGCGGCGGATCTGGCGGTGCTGTACGGAGATTACGACCGGCGGCTCCGGGAGAAGGGCTATAAGGACAGTCTGACGGATATTACAGAGGCAGCCGCCCTCTGTACNGAGGCAGCCGCCCTCTGTACCGGGAATGAGCATTTTAAAGGCGCTCTGTTGTTTCTGGATGAATTTGAAAGCTTTACCGGCGATCAGATGGAATTCCTAGAGGTGCTGTTTGCCCAGGCAAAGGAGCTCTGGATCACCCTGCGGACGGAGGATCCGGAAGCCCCTGCCTACTCGGTGTTTGACGCTACCAACGCCACCTACCGGAGGCTGCTGGCGTTGGCGCAAAAGCACAGAACCGGACATGAGATACTCCTTTGCAAGGAGCCTTTTCGATTCCGTTACCCGGATCTTACCCATGTAAGCCGGAGCATCCTGCGGCCAGTGCATACCCAGCTGCCGACGGCGGAACACATTCATGTGTTCGAGGCAAAAAACTGTTATACAGAGGCGGACTGCGCCTGTGCCCATATCCGAAAGCTTGTCCGGGAGCAGGGGGTGCGCTATGCGGACATCGCCATTGTCACCCACCAGCTGGAGGAATATGCAGGAATCCTGGAATCCGCCTGCATCCGCTATTCCATTCCCTTTCACCTGGACAGAAAAATCTCCTGCATGCATACAGCCCTGCTGCAGCTCATGTCCGGGGTACTGGAGTTGATCAGCGAAAAACGTCCCCGGACAGAGACCCTGCTCCGGTATGCAAAAACCCGTCTGCTTGGCATCTCCTGCGAACGGACTGCCCGGTTGGAATCCTACTGCTATACCTGGAACGTGGACGGCATGATGTGGCTGGAGCCTTTCACCGCCGGGCTGGAGGAAAACAGCGACCTGGAGGCGCTGCGCCGGGAACTGGTGGAGCCGATCATGCAGCTGCGTGAGGCATGCCGGGGACAGAATGTGCGGACACTCTGCAAAGAACTGTACCAGTTCCTTTGCCGGATGAATGTACCAAGAAACATCAGCGGCATCGCCCAGGATTACCAGGAGGCTGGCTGTACAGCGGAGGCATCCGCCCTGAAAGCCCTGTGGGGCAGTCTGGCGGATGTGCTGGACGCACTGTGCAATGTGCTGGGAGATGCGGTGCTGCCCACATCCCGGTTCCGGGATCTGATGCAGGCGCTGCTGAGCCGGATCAGCTACAGTACGCCCCCCCAGTCTCTGGATGCGGTGCTGGTGGCGTCCGCCGAAACAGCCCGGCTGAATGCCCCCAAGTATGTGTTTGTACTGGGGGTCAGCGAAGGCTTCTTCCCCAGTCAGGTTCACAGCACCGGACTGTTTACCGATGCGGACAAGCAGCAGCTGGAGGCACGGGAGCTGTTTCTTTCCCGTTCTACGGAGCAGCTGATCGGGGACGAGCGGCTGATCGCCTATAAAACCCTGTCCTCCGCCTCTGATGGGCTGTATTTGTTTTATCCCCTGTCGGACGCTGCCGGCAGCAGCCGCAGTCCATCTGCCCTGATCCGGCAGATCCGGGATATGTTCGATGCCCCCATGCTCCGGATCGCCGAGCAGGAGAACCCCTGCATGTATGCCGCCACGCCGAGAGCCGCCTACGACCTGACAGTACAGGGCTTTTACCGGCACACAACAGAGGGTGCAAGCATCCGGGAAGCACTGGCATCGGATCCGGTGTACGGTCCCCGGCTGGCGTCCCTGGACACCCTTTCATTGACGCCGGAGCATCGGATCGCCCACACGGAGCGGATCCGGCAGCTGTTCGGAGACCGGCTGTATCTGTCTGCCACAAGGTTGGAAACCTATAACCTGTGCCCCTTCCAGTATTATATGAACTATGGACTGGGCATCCGGGCGGATCAGAAAAAAGAAATCAACCCGCTGGAAACTGGCAATCTGGTGCATTACTGCCTGGAGCAGCTGCTGACCGGCTGTCCGGATAAGGAAAGCTTTAACGCACTGACCGAAGCGGAGGTCACTGCCCGGGTGGAGCAGTATGCAGCACAGTATCTGGAACAGGCAATGGGGGGCAGCTTCGGCAAGGACGCCCGGTTTGCAAGCAACTACCGGCGCATCACCGGGAGCATTCCGCCCCTGATCCGGCATTTACAGCAGGAGCTTTCCCAATCCGCATTCCGCCCCGTATCCATGGAGCTGAAGCTATCCCGGCAGGACGGCAGCATACCGGTAACTCTTACCACTCCTTCCGGGATCCAACTGATCTTGGGGGGCAAGATCGACCGGGTGGATCTGTATGAGGAAAACGGTACCCGGTATATCCGGGTCATCGACTACAAAACCGGAAAGAAGGAATTCGACCTGGGAAAGCTGCTGTATGGGGTTGACATGCAGATGCTGCTGTACCTGTTTTCCATCACCGAGCCGGAGGGTAAATACGGTGGGGCAGTGCCCGCCGGCGTGCTGTATGTGCCTGCCGGGGGACTGCCCTGTGGTCGTAGCCGCAGCCAGGAGAATGCCCCTCTGGAGGATTACATCAATCAGCAGTATCTGATGAACGGCGTCATGCTCAAGGAACGCAGTGTGCTGACCGCCATGGAGGAGCATCTTGCAGGCATCTACATTCCGGCAACGCTTGCAAAGGATGATCCGGGAGAGGGAGAACCAAAGCTGAAATCTGTCAGCAGCTCCGCATACCTGACAAGGGAGCAGTTTGCCAACCTGCGCACGCATGCAAGACAGGTACTGACGGACATGGCGGAGCAGCTGTATGGGGGACGTATTCCGGCAGATCCGCTGGTGATCGGGCAAAAGACGCCCTGCGCCTACTGTGACTGCAAGGAAATCTGCGGCAATGTGCCCAATGTGACCTGTCGCACATATGAGAAAACAGCAAAGGAACAGATGCTGGAGCGGATCTCCGGCGAAGAGAAGGAGGAATCGGAACATGCGTAACTGGACACCGGAGCAGCAGCAGGCGATCAATGCCCGGGGCGCCTCCTTCCTGGTATCCGCCGCCGCAGGCAGCGGCAAAACTTCTGTGCTGGTGGAGCGGCTGATCCGACAGCTGACGGATCCGGAGCATCCGGTCAGTGCCGCACGGCTCGCTGTGGTAACGTTTACTAATGATGCAGCAGCGGAGATGAAATCCCGGCTGGAGCATGCCCTGACCCAGTGCATCGCACAGGATCCCCGGAACGTATGGCTGCGGCAGCAGCAAAGCCAGCTGCAATGCGCCAGGATCTGTACCATTCATTCTTTCTGCTTTGATCTGATCCGGGATCACTGTGCCGAATTGGACATCACTCCTACCTTCCGGATCCTGGAGGAAACGGAAATGAACATGATGGTCAGCCGGGGACTGGCGGACATCATGGAGGCATGGTACGCAGACCCGGCACGGCAGGGGGATATGCAGCTTCTGTGCGACCGGTTCAGCGGTCGGACGGATGCAGAACTGGAAAACCTGCTGACGGAGCTGTACCGATGCGTCATGGGGCTGCCCTTTGGTTTACAGCGGATGGAGCAGCTGACAGAACAATACCGGAACGACACCTTTGTCCACATGTACCTGGACAATCTGGGGCAGACCATTGCTGCATGCATCCAGCGGCTGGATGAAGCGATCCGCCTGTCCGCAGAGGTAAATCAGGAAAAACTGACGGCATTTCTGATCACCGAGCAGGAGCAGCTGACCCTGCTGCTAAAGGCATGCACAGAGAAGGATCCGGATCGGTGTGCCGCCCTGCTCAGCGCCCTGTCCTTTGCCTCCTTTCCCCGTGTTACCAAAACCTGTACGGATCCGGAAAAGCGGGAGCTTGCAAAGGCGCTCCGGGACGATGGGAAAAAGATCATGAAAGATCTGCAAACAGAAGCTGTTTCCCTGCTGTGCCACCGGCAGGAGGATCTGGACGCCCATTGCAGGCTGATTCCGGTGCTGCATGGGTTTTTGCAGCAGTTGGACGACCGGCTCTGGGAGATGAAGTGTGATAAAAACGCCATTGGCTTTACGGATGCGGAGCAGCTTGCCCTGTCCCTGCTGGGAACATGCCAGGCGGACGGAACCATCCAACAAACTGCACTTGCCAAGGAGCTGTCAGAGTTTTACCAGATCATCATGATCGACGAATTTCAGGACACCAACAACAAGCAGGATCTGATCTTCAAGCTGATCTCCCACAAGGGCAGTGCTGTTGCCAACGGGGATAACTTATTCATGGTGGGGGATGTGAAGCAGGCAATCTACCGGTTCCGGCTGGCAAATCCCCGGAATTTCATCCGTACCATGCAGGCATGCAAGCCCTACACCGGCAAGGATGATGGGGAAAACGCCTGCATCCTGCTGAACCGGAATTTCCGCAGCAGTCCGGAAGTCATCGCCATGGTGAACTTCCTGTTCAGCACGCTGATGACCCCTCAGGTTGGAGAGGTGGCATACACCAGTGAGGAAGCGCTGCATCAGGGCGCCGCCTTTGCGGAAACCCCCAGGAATACGGAGATCGCCCTGCTGGAAGACGGAGAGCAAGATACAAACCCGGAGGCAGCATACATCGCCAAGCGTATTGCCCGGATGCTCCGGGAGGGCGCACCTGTGTCCGACGGAGCGAATCATACCCGACCCTGTACGCCAAGGGATTTCTGCATTCTCATGCGAAACAAGGCAAAGGGCAGCGTCTACGTCCAGGCGCTGGCAGAGCAGGGGGTGGCTGCCTATTCCGAGGAAGCGGCGGCATACCTGAAAGCCAGGGAGATCACCCTGCTGCTGAATCTGCTGCGGATCATTGACAATCCCCCCCAGGATACAGCCATGGCGGCAGTGCTCCTGTCCCCCATGTTCCGGTTCGATATGGATGAGCTGACCCAGCTGCGGCTGCTGGCGCCCAAAGTCTCTCTGTATGCTGCCATCTGCCGGGGCATCGGCGAAACCGGCGCAGCAGACGCCCAACCGTTGCTGACCGGAGCCATGTACGAAAAGACAAAGGGGTTCTACAACGCCTTGCAGGCATTCCGGATGTATGCCATGCAGGACACCCCGGAGCGGCTGATCCGGCGGATCTATGAAAGCACGGACTTCCTCTCGGTGATGCAGCGGTACAGCGACGGAGCAAAAAAGCAGGCAAACCTGCGGCTGATGCTGACCTACGCCCGAAACTATGAGACTGCCAGCGGTGGAGGGCTGTCCGGCTTTCTGCATTACATTGCACAGGTTTCTGCCCGGGGAAAGGACTTTCAGCCCGGCACTGCGGTTTCCGGCTCGGAAGACGTGGTAGCCATCAAAACCATCCACAAATCCAAGGGACTGGAATTCCCCTTTGTGTTCCTGGCAGAATCCGAAACAGATTTCAATCATCAGGATGATCGGGTAGCCTTTCAGTTTTTACAGGAGTATGGCTTCGGGTTCCGGCTCCAGGATCCGACTGTTTATACCCGGTACAAAACCCTGCCCTATGCAGCCATTTCCATGCAGCGGGAAAGCTACGCCAAAAGCGAGGAACTGCGGCTGCTGTATGTGGCACTGACCCGGGCAAAGGACAAGCTGTTTTTGCCGCTGCGGCTGAATGATGCCCGCAAAAAACAGGCATTTCGCCTTGGTGCAGCCATTGCCGCATCCGGCAGGGTGACACCTTCCATTGCCGCCTCAGCAAACTGCATGGCGGACTGGCTGTGGATGTCACTGCTGACCGCAGAAAATGCTGCCCCCCTCCGGGAAGCATGCCAGATGCCCCCCTGCCCCCTGCAGCCGGCTGTGCCCATGGAGATCCTGCATCCGGAGGACAGCAGCGATGCCACGGAACAGGATACGCCGACGCCTGCTGCATATCCAAAACCGGATCCAGCCATGGTCACCGCCCTGCGGATGCAGTTTGCAGCAGTGTATGACGACCGG
Organism: Ruminococcus sp. CAG:379; assembly: GCF_000434255.1. Taxonomy (NCBI): domain Bacteria; kingdom Bacillati; phylum Bacillota; class Clostridia; order Eubacteriales; family Oscillospiraceae; genus Ruminococcus; species Ruminococcus sp. CAG:379. The sequence goes on from NZ_FR894897.1 coordinate 34,907, forward strand.
CTCATGGGCATCCCATCCAAGACCAGCGTTTCCGCCCTGTCCAAGGTTGAGGATGCGGTAAATCTGGCACTGCGCCGTCCCAGATTCATGGCGGAGGAAACCGCCCTCACCGGGGCGGAAAAGGGTACCGCCCTGCATGCGTTCCTGCAATACGCAGATTTTGCTGTCGCTGCACAGGATCCGGATGCGGAGCGGCAGCGCCTGACGGAGGATGGACATTTGACCCGACGGCAGGCGGATTCCCTGGATCTGAACCGGATCCGGGCATTCTTTGCATCCCCCTTGTATGAACGGATCCGCCAGGCAGAGCATGTGTGGCGGGAGCGAAAATTTCTGGTACGGATCAGCGATTTGCAGCTGCCGGATCAGCCCCAGTACAACGACACCAACGCCATGCTCAGCGGCATTATGGATCTGGTATTTGAGGAACCGGACGGACTGGTTCTCGTGGATTACAAAACGGACTATGTACAAGGGGGCGAGATGCTCACGGAACGCTATCAGCGTCAGCTGTTGCTGTATCGGCGCACCCTGGCACTGCTGCACCAGAAGCCCGTGAAGGAAACCGTGCTGTATTCCTTCCATCTGAACCGGGCAATCCCCTTGCCGGAAGAAGCTACATGATCCCACAGTACACAGACAGCGTCCCATGGAATCCACGGGACGCTGTTTTTATCGATTCAGATACCATACACCGAAGTTCAGATATCCTGCAAAGGTGATCCACGCCAGATAGGGCAGCTGCAAAAGCCCTGCCACCGGGCGGATCCGCCAAAACCCACGGATCATTATCAGTACCCATACCCACAGCAGGCAAAGCCAGATAAATGCCCCCAGATAGCCCTGTAAATTGAAAAACAGCACGCTCCAGAAGAAATTCACCGCCAGTTGTCCATAATACCAGTACATGGCTCTGGCACGGGGCTGGGGCAGCACCTGGGCGGTATGGATCAGATAAGAAGAAATGCCCATCAAGACGAACAATATGCCCCACACCACCGGGAAGATCCAGCCGGGCGGTGCAAGCGGCGGCTGGACAAGCCCCCCATACTGCTCCATGGCATCCCGGGTCACCCAGGCGGATAAGCCTCCTACCCCCAGGGGGATCACCAGAGCCAGCAGCAGCTTTTTCCCCTCGATCTTCATACCTTTTCACCTCTGAAAAAGTATATGCAGACCCGGCTCAAGTATACGTCCGAATACAAAAAACGACCCATGAATTCCATGGGTCGTGCTGATTCACCATTGCGGATTCGGCTCCACCAATGTCCGGGCACAGTATTGCAGAATGGCAACTGCATCCGCAACCTCCACTGTGCCGTTTTCGGTTGCATCTGCACCGCAAAGCCAGACGTAGGACTGATCCGGCGTTTGCCCGGCGGCAGCCTCTGCACAGTATTGCAGAACCTCTACAGCATCCGCAACCTCCACTGTACCATTGCCGTCCGCATCACCCCGCAGATAGTCCGGCTTGCCCTCCAGCACCGTTACCGTCAGATCCTCCAGGGTACAAGACAACAGTTCCCGATCCTGGTTGCAGGCATCCGTCTCTGCGGAATCAAACGAAATTTGATACTCCCCGGCAGGTGTGCCCTGTGGGATCACCACTGTCAGAATCGCAAAGGGCAGTGCCTCATCGTATATGACTTCATTTGCCCCGTTGTTGGAGGTATACCACAGGAGTCTGGCAGACTGGGGAGATGTTACCCGGCACTGATCCTCTTCCCCTGCCCTGCCGCTACCATAGCAGTATGGCTCCGCAAAGGACAGCCCCCTGATCTCCAGGGGCGCATCCGCCCCAAACGCCGCATTGATCCCGGCTGTACCCGGATCCTCTGCAATCTGCATGGCAACAGTCAGGGAGATATCCTGGCTGGAAAGCTGTTCCGTATAAAACACCTGCTGCTTCGCACGCAAGCTGTAGGTCAATCCGGATGCTGCCTCTGCTTGCGCACCATACAAACCGGTCAACATGGCAGTACTCAGCAGCAGACTGATGCACTGTCTGCTCATACGCTGCCGCTCCATTCAGAAAAATCCGCAAGCTCCCGCAGCAATCGGGATATGGGCAGCCCCACCACGTTGTAGTAGTCCCCGCAAATTTCCTCAATCAACAGGGCGCCCAACCCCTGGATGCCATAGCCCCCGGCTTTGTCAAATGGTTCGCCTGTGGCAATATACCGGTCGATCTCCCCGTCGGACAGGGCGTAGAACCGTACATCCGTACACACGGTAAAGCTTCTGCGCCGATCCCCCTGCTGCAACGCCACACCCGTATACACCTGGTGCGTCTTGCTGGACAGCAGGTGCATCATCCGGCGGCAATCCTCCGGGTCAGTCGGCTTCCCCAGGATCTGATCCCCGATCACTACTACCGTGTCACAGCCGATCACGATGGAGTCCGGATAGTCCGCAGCTACCGCTGCTGCCTTCTGCTTTGCAAGATGCTCCGCCGCATCACATGCCTGGATACCGACAGGGAGCTGCTCGTCTATATCTGCCGGATACACCGAAAAATCCGGAACCACCAGCTTCAGCAGGGACTGGCGCCGGGGGGAAGCTGATGCTAAGATCACTTGTTTCATCGTAAACGTTCCTTTCGGGAAATCAGCTGCGGTCAGGGCAGCGTTGTGATAAAGGTCACAACGCCCTGCCCGCTGTGGGCAACAATGGTACCCCCATGGTTCTGCACGATGGTCTGCGCAATATTCAGCCCCAGACCGGAGCCGCCTGTGCGCTTTGCCCGGGATTCATCCAGCCGGTAAAACCGGTCAAACAGCTTTTCCAGCTTATCCGGCGGAATGTCCTGTGCAGAGTTGGACACCGCCAGCCGGATCTTTTGCTGACAATCCTGGCTCAGGGATACCTGAATGTGGGCATGCTCCGTAGAATGCAGCAACGCATTGTCCAGCAGGATGGTCAGCAGCTGCTTGATCCGATCCTGATCCCCCACATAGGATATATGCGCCTGGATCGAGGTCTCCAGCGTCTTTTCCTGTTCAAACGCCAACGGCTCGAACACCAGGCATACGCTGGAAACCAGATCACTCATATCAAAGCTCTGGGGGGCGGACTTCAGCTGCTTGGCATCGGATTTGGCGATAAACAGCAGATTGCCCACCAGCCGGGTCATGCGGACGGTTTCATCCTTAATGTAATTGAGGAATTTCTCCTGGTTATGCACCAGATCGTTGGGATTGGACAGCACCACATCCGTATTGGCAGAGATCACCGCCAATGGTGTTTTCAGCTCATGGGATGCATCCGCCACAAACTGCTTCTGCTTTTCCCATGCCTGCTCAATGGGTCGGATGGTCCAGTTGGCAAGCGCCACACTGATTACAAAGATCAGCATCAGCCCTACCACGCCGATGATTACAAAGATCACCAACAGGCGGCTCAGGGTGGAAAGCTCCACAGAACGATCCAGCAGCACCACCCCATAGGAATGATCCGGGCCGGGCTGGGTCTTGCAATACCGGTAGTGGATATCCCCCACCTTGATCGTGCCCCGCTCCTTGCCGCTTTCCAGCACCTGACTGACAGCAAGGGATACGGTGTCCATATCATTCTCCACCCCGAACTGGGACATGGCGCTTTCGATCACGTTGCTGCTGCTGAGAGAAACATACACGGAATTGCGCATATACATGCCCATTTCCTTGTCCACCGGCTCCGCAGTCGCCATGGATGCCATGGTGCGCCGGGTGGTTTCCGGCACAGCCGTTGTTTCCGGCGGTGCCGTTTCCGTGGTATCCGCTACAGGCGCCTCCGTTGCAGGAGTCGGCTCCGGAACCGGCTCCGGAGTCTGGGTCACAATCACCGGCTGTTCCCTGGTCTGCACCGGCGGTTCTGTTTCCGGCTCTGTTTCCGCCTGCGTCTGGACAGGTGCCGCAGTGGTTTCCGTCGGGAGCGGCACATCTGTAACCGCCGGTTCCGTTACCTGTGGTTCCTCCGGCGGTGGTCCCCAGGGCCCCCAGGGATCATAGGGTCTATCCGGATACTGGGGCCATGGATGCCATGCGCCGTACCGGTCAAAATGCCACTGGTCATTCCACTGTCCCTGGTTTTCCTCCGGCTGGTCTCCATCCCATCCCTGTCCGGAGGGATCCTCCGGCTGTGCATCCTCATAGGTCAGAGCAGAAACCGTCTGTTCCTGCCAATGATACTCCAGCTGTATACTTCCTGCAGGCATGGATGCGGAGGGAGAATCCCCTCGCGGCTCCGGCGGCTTTTCTCCTCTGCCCTTGTCCATATGGCTCTGTGCAACATGATCCATAATCTGTTCGGATACCCGCACCTCCGAACGATACATCATAGTAAACACCGCAATCTGAATGCCAAGCATCAGACAGGTCAGAATGGACATGTTGACAAATACAAAGCGCCGTTTCAGTTTCCGGATCACAACAATCACCACAGCCGAAGCTGTTATCCTTTCCCGGGACAGTACAGAAAAACGGCATTGCCCCGTCAGTACTGTTTGCTTTCCAGGCAGTATCCCACGCCACGCACCGTCTTGATGGAAACAGTGGATTCAATATGCGTGAGCTTCTTGCGCAGAAAGGATATGTATACCTCCACATTGTTGTATTCCACATCAGATTCATAGCCCCAGATTTTTTCAATCAGGGTCTCCTTGCTTAGTACAATGCTGCCATTACGCAACAAAAGCTCCATCATGTAGAACTCCTTGAGTCCCAGCTTGATGGATTTCTCACCGCAGAACATCTCATATGTGGAGAGATTGAGGGTAATGTCGCTGAAGGTCAGCGCATTCTCCACGACCATATGCTGATTGCGCCGGCTGATAGAACGGATCCGCGCCAACAGTTCCTCGGTGGAGAACGGCTTTGTGATATAATCATCCGCACCGTAATCCAGACCGGTCACCTTGTCCGAGATCTCATCCTTTGCGGTCAGCAGGATCACAGGCGTTTCCAGCTTGTTCCGACGGATCTCCCGCAGAACCTCCAGTCCGTTCATTCCGGGCAGCATAATGTCCAGAATGATCACATCGTGGATGCCGGTTAATGCATTATCCAGTCCGCTGACACCGTCATAGCAGGCGTCGGTCATATACTTATTCTTTGCAAGGATCTGTACCAATGCATCGGATAAGCCGATCTCGTCCTCTACCAGCAAAATGCGCAAAACGGTCACCCCTTCCCCGGAGTCATGCCAAACAGCATGACCTGAACCGGCACCGCAGAGATGCTTGCTCTCTGTGAGGCCGTTTTCTATGCAGTTCCTGGAAGAACTGCTTTTTTATGCTTCTATTATACCACATTCCGACCGAAAAGGCAAGACGGCAGCCTGTGTTTTTGTACATCTGCTACCGGATCGTCCTGTCAGAAAAGCTGGTCCGGCGGTATCCCCCGGAAGCAGCTTTGTAGGGCACGGTATTCCTGTGCAGCAGCTTTCAGCTGTACCGGTTGTATGCAGGACTGGAAAATGTATTCCACAAAGCTGACTGCCTCCATCAGCGTAGGTGAAAAATCAGAGATGATTGCCGTGTCCCCGTTCCGGTGCGTCACACTGACACCGAAATAAGGTTTTTTGAATTTGTAAACATAATACACAACCTCGCCGCATCGTTTCGCATACATGATAGCCATAGACATACTCTCCTCATTCACTTTTGTACTTTAAAGTTTTTACGCTTTAAAGCCTTCATATATTATAACGTAAAAGCGAGTAGAAATGCGTCTAATTTCAGAATATTATTAAAAAAATCAGCAGAATGCACAGAAGATCAGTCGGACTTTTGTGCAATAAAATAAACTATATGTACAAATTCATAAAAAAATCGATAAAAAACCGTTGACAAATCAAAAAGCGTCTGCTACAATGTAAACAGAAATTCATGCACGATTGATTGTTCCATTTTTGATTTTTGAAGAAAGGAAGGCTTCTGCTATGTACCAGGCAAATCATTCTGCAATCTTTACATATTTTCAGTTTGACTCTCGCTTTTACTTTAGCCGGGGGTTTTATTGTGCTGCAAAATATGATAAAGAACAGAAAAGCTAGGTGCATTGCGAAACCATCACAAGAAATACAATGTCGCTGCTTTTGCGTTCTTGCAGAAGCAGCGACATTTTTTATTGAATGCAGGAGGTAATTATCATGATCGTCATTCTGAAGCAGAACACCAAGAAGGAAGACCTGGATCGTTTCATCAGCATGCTCAACAGCTACCATGTAAAGATCGCAGACATCAGCGGTGAGCAGCACAGTATCTTCGGTCTGATCGGCGACACCAGCAAGATCGATATCGATCTGCTCCGGGCACAGCCTGTGGTTGCAGACGTCAAGCGTGTCCAGGAGCCGTACAAAAGCTGCAACCGAAAGTTCCACCCGGAGGATACCATCGTGGACATTGCCGGCAAGAAGATCGGCGGCAAGCATTTTCAGGTGATTGCCGGTCCCTGCTCCGTGGAAAATGAGGATCAGATCATCGAGACCGCAGAGGCTGTAAAGGCTGCCGGCGCTACCATGCTCCGGGGCGGCGCATTCAAGCCCCGTACCTCTCCTTACGCATTCCAGGGGCTCCACGCAGACGGCATTGAACTGCTGCTGAAGGCAAAGAAGGCAACCGGCATGCCCATTGTCACTGAAATCATGGCCATCGAGCATCTGGATCTGTTCGCTGACGTAGACCTGATCCAGGTAGGCGCCCGGAACATGCAGAACTTCGAGCTGCTGAAGGCGCTGGGGCACTCCGACAAGCCCATCCTGCTCAAGCGTGGTCTTGCCAACACAATGGAAGAGCTGCTCATGTCTGCGGAGTACATCATGGCAGGAGGCAACAACAACGTGATCCTCTGTGAACGAGGTATCCGCACCTTCGAGACCAAGACCCGGAACACTCTGGATCTTGCAGCAGTTCCGCTGCTCAGTCAGATGTCTCACCTGCCCATCGTGGTGGATCCCAGCCACGCAACCGGCATCCCCACTCTGGTAAAGCCCCTGTCCCTGGCTGCCATTGCATGCGGTGCCAATGCTCTGATGATCGAGGTTCACAACAACCCGGCAAAGGCGCTGTCAGACGGTGCTCAGTCCCTGACTCCTGAACAGTTCAGAGATGTGATGGATGCAGTGAAGAAGCAGGCAGCATTCTCCGGAAAGGAGCTTGGCTGATGCGCAGGATCTCCGTACACGCAAGCACGGATTACGACGTACTGGTAGAGCATGGTCTGCTCCGCCAGTGCGGCAGCCTGCTTGCCGGTGCGGCAGTTACCCGGCATTTTGCCATTGTCACGGATGATACCGTGGACGAGCTGTATCGCAAGGATCTGCTGCATGCGCTGGATATGGCAGGATGCAAGGCGGAATGCTTCGTATTTCCTCACGGGGAAGCCTCCAAATGCAGCGGCACCCTGCTGAAGCTTTACGATTTTCTCTGTGAATCCGGCATCACCCGCTCCGACTGTCTGATCGCCTTAGGCGGCGGCGTTG
>NZ_FR894897.1:42407-49241 GCF_000434255.1 Ruminococcus sp. CAG:379
CCGGCTTTGCGGCTGCCACCTTCCTGCGGGGCATTCGGTACATTCAGATTCCCACCACTCTGCTGGCGCAGATTGACTCCTCCGTAGGCGGAAAAACTGCCATCAACATCCCTGGAGGCAAGAACCTGGTGGGGGCATTCAAGCAGCCCAGCCTGGTGATCTGCGATCCGGACACGCTGAAAACCCTGCCGGCACATATTCTCAGCGATGGCATCGCAGAAGCGATCAAATATGGAATGATCCGGGATCCGGGGCTGTTTGCCCTGCTGGATGCCCACAACAGTGACAATGTTTTGCCCCAGGCGGACGAGATCATTGCCCGGTGTGTCACCATCAAGCGGGACATCGTAGCCAAGGATGAATTTGACACGGGAGAGCGCATGCTGCTGAATTTCGGTCATACCCTGGGGCATGCCATTGAGCGGCATTCGGAATTTGCCTACACCCATGGTCAGGCGGTAGCAGCCGGCATGTGCATGCTGTCTGCCCGGACAGCCGCCCCTGCCGTGACCGCCCGGCTGATCGGCTGCGTAAGCAACTATGGACTGCCCACGGACTATGACGCTCCCATGCAGGAGCTGACTGCCCTGTGCGGGCATGACAAAAAGCGCATGGGCAGTGAACTGTCCTATGTAGTATGCCCGGCAATCGGTCAGGGAGAGATCCGGAAGGCGTCCTTCCCGGACTTCTGCCGGATGATGGAGGAATCCCTATGAACTGTGTGATCGAACCGGGACTGCTGGAGGGTACCGTGTCCATTCCTGCATCCAAAAGCGCCGCACACCGGGCGCTGATCTGCGCTGCCCTGGCAAAGGGTACCTCCCGGCTGACAAATTTGTCCGATTCCGAGGATATTGCCGCCACCATCGGTGCCTTGCAGCAAATGGGGGCGAAGATCACCCGGACTGGCAGCAGCGTCACCGTCACCGGCATCCTGGAGCCACCCACACAGCCCATTACCCTGGACTGCGGTGAAAGCGGCTCCACCCTCCGGTTTCTCATTCCGGTGGCAGCAGCCTTGGGGCTGACCTGTACCATCATCGGCAAGGGCAGACTGCCCTACCGACCCCTGGATGCCTACCTGCGGGAACTGCCGAAAAAGGGTATATCCATTCAGCCGGAGCGGCAGGATGCTCTGCTTCCCCTACACATGTCCGGCAAGCTGCAAAGCGGCGTTTTTCAGCTGGAAGGGGATGTATCCTCCCAGTATCTGACCGGACTGCTGCTGGCACTGCCCTTGCTGGAGGGGGACTCACGGCTGGAGCTGACCTCCCCTCTGGAATCCGCCCCCTATGTGGATATGACCGCAGCGCTGCTCCGGCAGGCAGGCATCCCCACCGAGAAAACTCCGGAGGGCTACCGGATCCCCGGGGGCGGCGTGTATCAGCCCCTGTCCCTTGCCATTGAAGGGGATTACTCGCAGGCGGCGTTTTTTCTCACCGCCAATGCCCTGGGCAGTCATGTCCGGGTGGATGGTCTGTGGGAAAATAGTTGTCAGGGGGATCGAAAAATTGTTGAAATCCTCCTGGAATTATGCTATACTAAAGAGAACACAATCGCTTCCGGTCTTTCTGTGTATGCCGCAGATATTCCGGATCTGGTGCCGGTGCTGACTGTGCTGGCATGCCTTTGCGGCAAGCCCTCCCGGATTTACGGGGCAAAGCGGCTCCGGTTCAAGGAAAGTGACCGGCTGGCAGCCATTGCAGCGGCGCTGAACGCCATCGGCGGACAGGTGAGCCAGACCGAGGACGGACTGGAGATCCAGCCCATCGCCGCTTTTACCGGCGGCACGGCGGACAGCTGCGGAGATCACCGGATCGCCATGAGCCTTGCTGTGGCAGCTACCCGCAGCACTGCTCCTGTTACCATACTGGGCGCAGAAGCGGTACGCAAGTCCTATCCGGATTTCTGGAGTGATTATCAAAAATTAGGAGGAACGGTACATGTCATCTCTTTGGAATAACCGCATTTCCATCTCTTTATTCGGCGAATCCCACGGCACAGCCATCGGCGTGGTGATCGACAATCTCCCTCCGGGGGAATCCATCGACCTGGAGGAGATCGCACGCTTTCTGGCTCGCAGAGCGCCGAAAAAGGACGGGACTACCACGTCCCGGGCGGAACTGGATATTCCACAGATCATGTCCGGTCTGTACCACAACAAAACCACCGGCACGCCTCTGTGCGCCATAATCATGAACACAGACACCCACTCGGTGGATTATTCCAACCTGTCCAAGCTCGCCCGGCCGGGACATGCGGACTATACCGGTGCCCTCCGGTATCGGGGCTTCAATGATGTGCGGGGCGGCGGACATTTTTCCGGCAGACTGACAGCTCCCCTGTGCTTTGCCGGGGCAGTCTGTGGGCAGATTCTGGAACGTCGGGGCATCTACACCGGCGCCCACATTGCCTCCATTCACGGTATCAAGGATGCGGTATTTGACAGAACCAACGTGAGCAAGGAGGATCTGCTGGCAGTGCGCTACAAGGGTTTCCCGGTCATCAACACGGAACAGGGCGAAAAAATGCGGGAGGATATCCAGAACGCCCAGCTGGGGCAGGAATCCCTGGGGGGCATCATCGAATGCGCCAGCGTGAACGTACCTGCCGGTATTGGATCCCCCATGTTTGACGGACTGGAAAACACCATTTCCCAGCTAGTATTCGGCATTCCTGCGGTAAAGGGCATCGAATTTGGTGCAGGCTTCCTGACCGGAGAAATGGTGGGCAGTCAGAACAACGATGAATTTTATGTGGACGAAAACGGTCACGTCAAGACCCGTACCAATAACCACGGGGGCATTCTGGGCGGCATCTCCTCCGGTATGCCCATTACCCTTCGGGTGGCTATCAAGCCCACGCCTTCCATTGCCCGACCCCAGGCCACTGTGGACTACAGCGCCATGAAAAATGAAGTGGTCAATATTCACGGCAGGCACGATCCCTGCATCGTGCCCCGGGCTGTGCCCTGCGTAGAGGCGGCGGTGAACCTGGCGCTGCTGTCCCATATGCTGGATTACCCCAATTTCACTTGAGGGAGGAGTCGTCCGCATGGAACACAACACTGCCGATCTGACCAACATTGAGCTGAACGATCTGCATCTGATCAACATCCTGCTGTGTTATCTGCTCTATCGGATCAAAGAGCCGGTCACACCGGATGCCCTATACGACATCGCCGTTTCCACCGGCATCATCAACTATTTCTACTATCAGGATTCCCTGGATTTTCTCACAAAAAACGGCTCTCTGGAGTTAAAGCCGGACAAAAAGGGGAAAGCCTGCTATATGCTGACCCCCCAGGGAGAGCTTTGCGCACTGCGGCTCAAGCAGTATGTGCCTAAGATCTTTCGGGACAAGCTGGTGCTGGCAGCGCTTCGGTACATCGCCCGTCAGAAGTATGAAAACGAGGTGCGGATCACCTACGAGCCCATGGACAAGGGGTATTACGTTCATCTGCGTTGTCTGGATACCGGGGACGATCTGCTGGATATGAAAATGTTTGCGCCGGATCTGCGGCAAGCCAGGCTGCTGGGGGAACGGATCATGAAAAACCCCCTGGGCTTTTACGGCAAGATCCTGGACATCGCCCTCCAAAATGAAGAAGAACCCTACGATCTGAGCGACAATTAAAATAATCGGTGCAGTCTGAACAGGCTGCACCTTTTTGCTGCAATTCCTGTGCACTGGGATTTGACTTTTTGTGAAATATGTGCTATACTGATAAAATGATATATAAAGGAGTATGGAAACATGAAGGAGTTGCTTGGCTGTATCCGCAGGCTGGACTGGAAGGGATTGATGATCACCCCGTCGGACAACCTGTTCATTCAGCTGTTCCGTTATGCATTTGTTGGCGGTCTTGCATTCGTTGCCGACTTCGGCACTCTGGCACTGCTGTACCACAAATTCGGCATCAATGAATATCTGGCAACGGCAATCGCCTTTGTGATGGGGCTGATCGTCAACTTCATCCTCTCCAAGCTCCTGGTATTCACCACCGGGGCAAAGGTAAAAAGCACAGTGCTGGAGTTCCTCTCCTACACTGTCATCGGTATCATCGGGCTGGGTCTGACGGAAGCCATCATCTGGCTCGGCACGGTACCCCTGCACATCCCGGTTCTGGTTGCAAAGGTCATTGCGGCGGTTCTGGTTCTGATCTGGAACTTTGCCGCACGAAAAATATTTCTGTACGGAGGAAAAGCATGAAGCAGGTTGTAATCATCGGCGCAGGGCCTGCCGGACTGACGGCGGCTTATGAATTGCTCAAGGCAAATGAGGACTACCAGGTCACCATCCTGGAGGAAAGCAACACCATCGGCGGTATTTCCCGGACGGTCAAGTATAACGGCAAGCGCATGGACATCGGCGGACACCGGTTCTTCTCCAAGGATGCCCGTGTCACCAAGTGGTGGGAGGAGATCATGCCCACCCAGGGTGCTTTGCCCTATGACTACAAAAAGCTGGGCAGGCAGATCGAAACCGTACCCGGCGGCCCTGATCCGGAAACCACCGACCGGGTCATGCTGGTGCGGAACCGGGTATCCCGGATCTACTACCAGAAAAAATTCTTTGACTACCCCATCAGCATGAAGCCCCAGACCTTCAAGAACATGGGCTTGTCCGCCACCATCAAGGCAGGATGCAGCTACATGAAGTCCACCGTCAGCAAGCAGGAAGAAACCTCTCTGGAGAATTTCTACATCAACCGCTTCGGCAAGGTGCTGTACTCCATGTTCTTTGAGGGCTACACCGAAAAGCTCTGGGGCAGACATCCCCGTGAGATCTCCGCCTCCTGGGGGGCGCAGCGTGTCAAGGGTCTGTCCATCAAGGCAGTCATCAAGGACATGTTCGGCAAGATCCTGCCCTCCGGCAACAAAAAAGAAGTGGAGACTTCCCTGATCGAGGAATTCTACTACCCGAAGTTCGGCCCCGGTCAGTTGTGGGAAACCGTAGCGGATCTGATCCGGGAAATGGGCGGAGAGATTCGCATGAACAGCGCCGTACATGCAGTACATACCGAAAACGGAAAGATCGTTTCCCTGGGATACACCGATGAAAACGGCACGGAGCAGATCATTGCCGGAGATTATTTCCTGTCCTCCATGCCGGTAAAGGATCTGATCGCCAGCATGCAGTCCACACCGGATGCAGTGCCGGCGGACATTGCCCAGATTGCTGCCGGGCTCCCCTACCGGGATTTCGTCACCGTAGGTCTGCTGGTGGACAAGCTGAACCTGGTCAACGGCACGGATATCAAGACCCTGGGGAACATTACCCCGGACTGCTGGATCTATGTCCAGGACGTAGGCGTGAAGCTGGGCAGAATCCAGATCTTCAACAATTGGTCCCCCTATATGCTGCCGGATCCGGAGCATCATGTGTGGATCGGTCTGGAATACTTCTGCAATGAGGGAGACGACTTCTGGAATATGAGTGACAAGGACTGCACAGAGTTTGCCATCATGGAACTGATCAAAATGGGTGTGATCCACAGTGCAGCCAACGTACAGGATTCCCACCGGGAAAAGGTCAAGAAGGCATACCCGGCATACTTTGACACCTACGATCATATGGATGAGCTGATCGCATATCTGAACCGGTATGACAATCTGTTCTGCATCGGCAGAAACGGACAGCACCGGTACAACAACATGGATCACTCCATGGCGACCGCCTTTGAAGCAGTGGACAACATCCGCAAGGGCATCACCGACAAAAACAACGTTTGGAATGTCAATACCGAGCAGGAATATCACGAGGCAAAGCAGACGGAGACGTCTGCACAGTAAAGGAACCGGACACGGAATGCAGAGATGCATTCCGTGTTTTTTTCTGCTGCTCCATGGAATCCAGCACCTGGAGAACGAACAGATACACAGCGCCCCCCAGCACCAGAAACACCGCAGGCTCCGCCCACAAGGGCAGGGCAAACAATCTCAGCAGCCCACACAGCAGCATGCCGCACTGCCAGGCAGCAAACAATGCAATTCCGGGCCGCAGCAGCAGTGGACCCCAGGGAATGCCGCCGGCAAGCCGTCGCACCATCCAGAGCCGCACCAGATTGCCGATTACGTTGCTGGCATAATAGGACGCAAGAATCCCGTAAAAGCCAAAGATGGGTACACAAATCAGCAGCACGGAGATCCGGATCATATACTCGGCAAGATAGTTGACGGAAGAAAAATTCTGCCTTCCCATGCCACGCAGGATCCCCTCCAGCACGATCTCCAGATAGATAAAGGGGATCACCGGTGCCAGGATCCGCAGCATCCGTCCTGCAAAGGCGTCTCCTCCGATCAGGGTGCCGATTTGACTGCCATACAGCAAAAACAGCAGCATCACAAACCCGGCAAACCGCAGCGTCCGCCGCAGCACACTGCCAATCAGCGCCCGGGCATTCTCGCCGCTGCCGGCACCCCGGTTCCGGGAAAGCTCCGGCACCAGGATGCTGGACAAACATCCTAATACCACTGCTGGAAAAAACAAGGCAGGCAGCAGCAGCGCCTCAAATACCCCGAACTGGGCAAAGGCTTCTTCCGTAGAATGTCCGAACTGCCGCAGGGTAAATGGGATCAAGGCATCATTGGCAGTACTGAGCAGGGAGGTGAGATAGCTGTTTAACAACAGGGGCAGTGCAGCCCAGGCAAACCCCCGCAGACACATGGTGCAGGCGTTGCCGCATGCACGGCGGCTGTGCAGATACAGCACCCACAGATAGCAAAATGCCGCCAGCTGTCCCAGCAGCATGCTGACCACAATGAGCATGAACAAACTGCAATGTCCACCGGGCAGCAGGAAGATGACTCCGAATGCCAGAGCGGCTCCATG
>NZ_FR894897.1:49285-49885 GCF_000434255.1 Ruminococcus sp. CAG:379
CCGCCGCCGCAGGAATGGTCACCCGGCGCCGTGCGTGAAAATATCCCTTGAGACATGCACAGATAGATGCAAAGGGCAAAGTCACTGCCAAAAGCCGTACACCGCTTGCCAGGGCGGCAGACTTCAGAAACCGTTCCGCAAGCCAGGGTGCCAGCACATACACGCTGCCCCCAACGAGCAGGCTCAGCAGCAGGCTGCAAATCCCTGCATACCGCAGCACATGCTCCGGATTACCGCAGCTTCTGCCGATCTCCTCTGAAACGAACCGGCTGGTGCTGACAAAGCCGTTTCCGCTGGCAAGCACGGCACACAGTCCGAAAAAAGCACTGATGAGTGTAACCACCCCCACCTGGGAGGGGCCAATCCGGCGGGTCAGAAACACATTCAGCATCAGACCCAACGCCTGTAGCAACAACTGCATCACGCTTAGAAAGCATGTATCCCTGCCCACTGATCCCTTGCTCATAGGCTCACCCCTTTTCCATAAAAGCTATGCGGGATGCGCCCGGAATAGACGCATCCCGCATAGGGATTCAGGTTTGTGTGAACAGTCCGTACTTGGTACAGATCCGGGTGAGCCGCCTGCCGATGGGCTTGGTC
>NZ_FR894897.1:49897-50493 GCF_000434255.1 Ruminococcus sp. CAG:379
GGGCTTGGTCAACACCAGCAGGAATGCTGCATTGCTCACCGCATACACCGCAGTCACCGGCGCAGCGGTCAAGATCGCCGCACCATACCGGGCAAGGGTGATCTCCCCTTGGGCACTGAGTACCGTCCAGATATCCATCACCAGAGAGAAGAAGATGCCGGACAAAGCGCCATAGAGCAACAGCACCGGCAGCCTGTGAAACCAGGCATAACGGGCAAGGATTCCGGCGCCGTAGCCGATCAGCCCCCAGCTAAGCATCTGAAAAGGAGTCCACATGCCCTGACCGAAATAGCAATTGGACAGCAGTGCTCCCAAAGCACCGCAGAGAAAGCCGGATTCCCGCCCCAGATACAAGCCGGTCAGGATCACAAGGGCTGCTACCGGCTTGATGGACTGTGTCCAGGCGAAAGCCAATCTGCCTGCCACAGTCATTGCCACCAGCACCGCCAGCACCACCAGTTCCCCTGCCTGCCAGGCTCGATGCTCAATCCGCAGCAGCATCACTCCGCAGGTCAGCAGTACCATCAGCACAGAAGCTGCAAGGGTATTTTGCAGCCATACCGCACACAGCAGCATGCCAGCCGCTCCCAGCATCA
>NZ_FR894897.1:50515-56651 GCF_000434255.1 Ruminococcus sp. CAG:379
GCCACCGCTGCACATGCCCCCTCATGCCTGCACCTCCAGGGCGGCAAGCACGTCTCCGCAGGTGACAGCCTCCGGCAGGCAGGACGCTGCCATCCGGTGCGCCGGCGTGGTGTAGATCCGGTTCTGCCGGAAAAATTGCCGGCTGGGGGTCAAGGGCGAAAGCTGTCCGTCAAAGAGCATGCCGCAAAGCTCCGTATACAAAGCGGCAAAATCCAGGTCATGGGTGGCAAGCACAATGGTAACGCCCTGTCCGGTCAGAGCACGCAGCTGCTGACCCAAGGACTGCCGTGCGGCTGCATCCATGCCCTTTGTGGGTTCATCCAACAGTAAAATTTTCGGCTTCGCCAGCAACAGCTTTCCCAGAGCAGCACGCTGCTGCTGACCGCCGCTAAGATCGTAGGGATGCTGCTTCAGCAGTTCCCGCAATGCCAGCACAGGCTCCAGCTCCGCAAGCCGCTGCTCTCTTTGCTGCTCATTCAACCCCAGACATCTGCCATAGGCGGTATAGTCCGCATCCAGGGTATCCTCACAAAACAGCAATGCAGGCTTCTGGGGCAGATACGCCGCCTGTATGCTGCCCGGGCGCAGCTTCTTCCCCCACACCTTCACCGAGCCCCGATCCGGCGAGAGCATCCCGCACAGCACCTGCAGCAGAGTAGACTTTCCACTGCCATTCCCCCCAAGAAGCGCCGTGCAGGTACCCTCCGGCAGGGTCAGATCCACCCCCCGCAGCACATCCTCCTGCCGCTTTTCGTACCGAAGCCACACATCCCGGAGTTGGTAGCACGCCGCTCCCTCCGGCACAGTCTGCTCCGGGATCGGCACCGGCTTTGTCGGCATTTGCTCCAGAACAGCACGACCCTGGGGGATGGTCAGAGGACAGGGCTGCACCCGATGGTCAAATACCTGAACCGCTGCCGGCATGCCGGAACGAAGCACTGCATAAGCCTCCGTTCCCCGAAGCTGCTCCAACGCCTGCTGAGGCGGTGCCAGGCAGCAAAGTCTGCCCCCATGCAGCACTCCCACCAGATCCGCCATGGGCAACGCCTCCTCCAATCGATGCTCTGACAAAAGGATGGTCGTCCCCTGCTCCCTGTTCAGCCGCTGCAGGGTGGCAAAAAAGTCGGATGCCGCCACCGGATCCAACTGGGCGGTAGGCTCATCCAGCAGCAACAGCTGAGGGGCAAGGGCAAACACGGATGCCAGGCTTACCAGTTGCTTCTGCCCTCCGGACAGCGTATCCGTCCGCCGCCGATACAAGGACTCCAGTCCAAAGTAACTGACGGTTTCTGCGACGCGTGCTGCCATCTCGGATTGGGGCATACCCAAGGATTCCAGCCCGAAGACAAGCTCCTGCCAGACCCGATCCGTGACGATCTGCCCCTCCGGATCCTGTCCGATAAGTCCCACAGCTCCCGGCTCCGGCTTGCCTGCCGGGAAAATTGCCGGGTCAAACCGGATCTCCCCTTCCCGACTGCCATGGGGGGCACATTCTGCTTTCAGCAACCGCAGCAGGGTGCTTTTCCCGGAACCGGAACCGCCGCAAAGCAGCACGATCTTGCCCCGGGGAACAGCCAATGTCACATCCTTCAGCGCCGGGACTGCCGCTCCGGCATAAGTAAAGCTGAGTGCTGTGGTTTCCACAAGTGCCATCTGATCCATGCGCCTCCTTCCTCCAATCCTGGCAAAAGCAGCAGCAAGCCGAACCCTGCGGCAGTTGCCAGTTCCCGTGCTCCAACTTGAAATACCATGCGGGGGTAAAACTGCGCCTGCATAGCGCCCCGGTGCAGCAAAATTCCGATGCACACCGTCAGCAGCAGGATGCAGCACAGTTGCGTCCATTCCCGTTTCCGCATCCGGTACAGACTCATCCGGGTACGCTTTCCGCTGCCGTATCCTCTGGCACGCATGGCATAAGCAGTCTGCACCGCATCCTCCAATGCACTGCCCAGAAGAACGGATAAGAGCTGAAAGCTGCCTTTCAAACGATGCAGAAAGGTATCCTGCCGGTAAAGCCCCATACATGTGTGCAGACGGTGCAACTGCTGGTACCGGCGCTGCAGGGCAGGCAGATACCGCATTGCCACCGAAAACAGCAATGCGGCCTGGGGGAGCACTGCGCCCAGCAGCCACAGGATCTTTTCCCCGTCCACCAGGTGACTATAAATACTCCCCCACAACAGCAGACTGCTGAGCAGTCCGCCCAGAACCGCCCCGTAGCAAAGTGCCTCCAGGGTAATGGGATTACCCCGGAAAAACAGCAGAGGCGTGACCCCATTGTGAGAAATCAGAGGGTTCAGCAGCGCCACTCCCAGGGCAAAGAGCACCAGTCCCGGCAGCCGCTTTACAAGCGCATGCCAGCCGGATAGGGCGCCGCTGACCACACAGCTGGAAACGAACGCTGTGCCGATCCAGAGGGGGTGCATGGTCAGCATACTCAACACCAGCACTGTGCCAAAGTAGCACAGCAGCACCAGGGGATGATCCCGTCTCATATGCCAGCCTCCTGCCACTGGGCTTCAGAAACGATGTACCGCCATTCGATCACATCTCCGTCGGACAACACATAGGCACCGCATCCCCGATCCGCCGCCTTGCCGTTGACCAGATAGATCCAGCCGCTCTGGGCACCGCAGGAGAACTCATATAAGTAGCTGATGCCCTGTACATACACATCGGAAGCGCCGGTGCTTTGATACTCCATCTGAATCTGGTGGTGCCGTGTCACCTGTTGTAACACATCAAACACCGTATCCCCATCCGAAAAGGAAACCTGCTCCTCCGGCAGGATCTGCCCGTTTTCCGGGAAATAGCCGCCGGCTTGCAGTGCCGGATCCAGCTGATCCCAAGCCCCGTATACCCGGCTGCAATCAATGGAGATGGAAGCATGCAGCCCTGTGTCTTCACTGGAGGATGCACCGTAATACTCTGCCGGGGTCTGCACATTGTGCACGATCCACGGTACCACGCACAGGGCGACGCCAATCACGCAAAACCCGATCCCAATTTGTTTCGTTTTCATTCTTTTTTCTCCCACAGCATACAGCCTCCCAGTGCCATGCAGACAAGTCCAAGCACCCACCAGGAACAGGTGACTGCCGGCTGGGACTGCTCTGTTGCTTCCGCAGGGGCAGTGCGGATACCGGTACCTGTATTGACGACTTGTGTCTGGGTATATGGTGTCACGGTTCCGCCGACCGACTCCGTTCTGGCAGTTGTCTGCACGGCAGTGGTTTCTTCTGCATCATCGGAGGTCTGTGCCGGGATATCTGTTTCCTCCGGCGGCATGGTTTCCTCCGGTTCTGATGCATCCGTCCCGATGGGCTCTGTGACCGTCGGCGGAGCCGTATGCTCTGGCTCTTGGCGCAGGGGCACATCCGTCAACTCATACACAGACCGCATACCCGCATCCAGCCGCTGCAACCCTGCCAGCGCCAGCATGCACTGGTTGGTGGCGATCACATTGCTGCCAGTCTGGGAAGCAATGTGGGCAAAGCCTCCGTCCTGCCGCCGATATGCCAACAGGGCATCCACCGGACTATGCCCCCCTGCCTGAAATGCAGCATCCAGCCGGGGATCCCGTCCAAGACTCAGCAACGCCAGGATCACCTGGGCTGCGCTTTCCGCATTTTCCGTGCCGTAGCTTGCAAAGCCGCCGCTTTCCAACTGCCGTTCAGACAGCAGTTCCATGCAGGCATCCACCACCTGCCGGATGGTGACAGCGCATGCAGCCCCATCAGAGCGCCGGGTGTAGGTATACACCCTGTCCGCCTCATACAAAGGAGCCAGAGCCGCCACAACAGAAGCGGTCACATCCACATCCCCACTGGTGCCCGCAAGGGCAAAGCCACCATCGGGCAACTGCCTGGACAAAAGCTGCCGGATCATGTCCGCCTCCGTGTCATGCGCATTGGCAGGCACTGCATACGCTCCACTGTGCAGGGTAATCAGCGCCCAGATCCAACCGGTCAACCCCTGCCGATCCAAAGCAACAGTGTTGCCCCGGTTGTATGTGCCGTCGGCGATGAGGTCAATCGTTCCATCTGCACATCCAGTAGGATCCACCCCCATAGCCCGGAGAGTCAGAGAGATCCGGTGCCATTCGGTTGCCTTGGCAGGGCTCAGCTTTTGGGCGGTCTGATACTTTTGTGCCACATAGGCTTCCAGGGCTGCCGGATTCCCCTGCTCCTGTAAGGATGGCGCACGCTCCACTGCAAAGGTGAACCAATCCGTCTCCGAAGCACCCGGCTTGTCCTGCTCATGCTGTCGGTGCCATGCGGCTGCATCGGACAGCTCCTGCTCGTAAGCAGCCCCACAAACGAAGCGAGGCATACCAAGCAGCAACGCTGCTGATATGCCTGCGATCAGTATCCCTTTACGCATGCCGCTTCTTTGCA
Source organism: Ruminococcus sp. CAG:379 (assembly GCF_000434255.1). Lineage (NCBI taxonomy): Bacteria > Bacillati > Bacillota > Clostridia > Eubacteriales > Oscillospiraceae > Ruminococcus > Ruminococcus sp. CAG:379. The sequence goes on from NZ_FR894897.1 coordinate 54,913, forward strand.
CACAGTGCAGCCAGTGCCAGCACGCCGCATCCGGTAAGCACCAGTCCACCGGTATGATCTCCGGTCTTGGGTGCCGGGGTGCTTGTACCCGTTGCAGTCGTAGTCACGGTCGTGCCGGTGGTCTCCGCTGCAGCCTCTGTTGTGGTGGTCACAGTGGTAACGACCGGTTCTGTCTCCAGAGCCGCCTGCAGTGCTGCTGCCGCCTCATCCAGCTTTGCCTGTTCTGCGGTCACATCGCTGATAACTGCAACTGCCGCATCGTAAGCAGCCCGAACTCCTTCGCCCTGGGCATCCTTTGCTGTTGCCAACAGCTTGGTCAGTGCATCCCGGTCTGCTGCCGGTGTGATGGCTGCTGCACCGCCCCATTCGGACATGTAAGAGGTGTCAATACCAAGATCCGCTCCGTATGCGTAAATGCTGAAGGTCCAGCGCAATACGTCCCCGTCCTGGGGCGTGTAATCCCCGATGCCGAAGGAAGGCACCTCATTGTTGACCATGTACATCCAGCCGCTGGTGCTTGCATAGTCATAGGACGCAAGCCAGCCCGGTGTGAGCCGCTCCTCGGCCAATGTACCGCCCGCGGCTTCCACTGCATTGCGGATCACCTCCGGAACGGTTCCCTTGCCCCCATCCGGATCAGCAATGGAAGCGATGTAGGCGCCTACGCCTTCCCCTTCGTTGATCTGCTCAACCCCAAGGGCACGCTCTGTCAGGGCTGTACCGGTTTCTCCTTCATAAAAGGGCACTTCTACCGGCTCCAGAATGTAGCCCTCGCCAGTGGTAAATTTCTCCACAGCAACAGTCACATAACCCTGGGGCGCCGTTTCTTCTGCGAATACCGGCATAGCTGCAAATGCCATGCAGGCTGCTGCGGAATGCCATGCAGGCTGCTGCGGCACAAGCCGCAAGGATCTGCTTGTGTGTGTGTTTCATGTTTATTCCTCCGATAAATCCGCCGGAAAAGAAAAGTGCCGCCGAAAACGACATGAAACCAAAGCCCCGCCCCGCAGCGCAGATGCAGGGCGGATGACTGAGCTTCCGCCATTCTCCTCCGGACTAATTGGGATAGAATGTGGCAGTTCTCCTGGCTTGAGTTCATCCTACTTGTCCGCATAGCCTTCCCACACCGGCATGCCGGCACAGTGACCTGATTTACATCAACACGGAGGTTCGTCCCTCTCACAGTAGCGGGGACTGCTGCGGTTTTTCACCGCATTCTCTTTTCATGCACGCAGGGTGCAACCACATTCTCCACAGCACAGCTGTGTTCTGATGATTGGGATCAGACTGCCTCAATGGCGCTGACTGCATCCTGCAGCCAGTCCCCCTCAAACAGTTCGATCATACCCTTATCGCAAGCTGCTGCCAGCTTCGGGTTCATAGGGATCCGCGCCAGAACTGGCAAGCCGTATTCCTTTGCGATCTCCTCAATATGGCTGTCGCCGAATACCTGGATTTTCTTTCCGCAGTCCGGACATTCCGCATAGCTCATATTTTCCACAATGCCCAGGATCGGCACATTCATCAGCTTCGCCATCTTCACTGCCTTCTCCACGATCATGGATACCAGTTCCTGTGGGGTGGTAACGATGATGATGCCGTTGATGGGGATGGTCTGGAACACAGTCAGGGGCACGTCGCCGGTTCCGGGGGGCATATCCACCATCATATAGTCCACTTCGTTCCAAATCACATCCGTCCAGAACTGCTTGACCACGCCGGCAATGACGGGTCCCCGC
>NZ_FR894897.1:56673-58448 GCF_000434255.1 Ruminococcus sp. CAG:379
ACGGGTCCCCGCCAGATCACCGGGTCGCTTTCATTTTCCAGCAGCAGATTCACGGACATGATCTCCGTACCCAGCTTGCTCTTTGCCGGATACAGACCCATATCGTCCCCCCGCGCCTTATCCCGGATTCCGAACATCTTCGGAATGGAAGGTCCGGTAATATCCGCATCAAACACGGCGGTCTTGTGCTCGTTGCGCTGCAGGGACACTGCCAGCAGGGAGGTCACCAGGGACTTGCCCACGCCGCCCTTGCCGCTGACTACTCCGATGACCTTGCCGATCTTGCTCAGTTCATGGGGCTTTTCCAGCATGCTCTCCGGCTTTCTTTCACCGCAGTTCTGGCTGCAGCTGCTGCAGTCATGTGTGCATTCACTCATTGTATGCTCCTTTCAGCCGGTTACTCCTCCGGCATCTCCCAGTTATGATATACGTTCTGTACATCATCATGATCCTCCAGATTTTCCAGCAGCAGATTCATTTTCTTGATCTGATCCTCGTCTGTCAGAGTGGTATAGGTGGAGGGAATCTGTTCAACCTCAGCGGACAGCACCTTATAGCCCTTTGCAGTCAGTCCCTCCCGCAGTGCATGCAGATCGGAGGGTGCGCAGGTGATCTCTACCGTATCCTCATCGAAGGAAAAATCATCCCCGCCACAGTCCATGCAGTCCTCCATGACGGTATCCTCATCCAGACCGGTATTTTCCAGGATCACCACACCCTTCTGGGAGAACATGAAGCTGACGCAGCCGCTGGTACCCAGATTGCCACCGAACTTGTCAAAGTAATGCCGCACGTCGCCTGCTGTCCGGTTCTTGTTGTCCGTCAGACACTCTACGATCACTGCCACGCCGTTGGGGCCATAGCCCTCGTACACCATGGACTCATAGCTGTTCTTGTCGTCTCCGCCGGCAGCCTTCTTGATGACACGGTCAATGTTATCGTTGGGCACATTGTTTGCCTTTGCCTTGGCAATCAGATCCCGCAGCTTGCTGTTGCTGTTGGGATCCGGACCGCTTTCCTTGACGCAAACCATGATTTCACGGCCAATTTTGGTGAAGATCTTGCCCTTGGCAGCGTCGGTTGCTTCCTTCTTCCGCTTGATATTGTTCCACTTTGAATGTCCCGACATTCGTATCACTCCTCCGTTGGTAATTCCATATTCCAGATGGGAGCAAACAGCTCCTCCAGCCTGTCCTGCCGCCCCAAAAGATGCAGATAACCGAACAGGCACTCCAATGCAGTGGCACGCCGATAAGTCTGTACGTCCGCATGCTTTGGCACTGTGTTTCCGGTGGCATTCCTCCCCCGGCGCAGCACGGTCTGTTCCTGTTCCGTCAGCATGGGCAGGATCACATCCACCGCAGCGGACTGATACTCTGCGCATACCCGCCGTATCGTCAGGTTATGCAGCTTGGCGTTGGGCATATTTGCACTGCCCAGGATCCGGCTGCGCATCATGCACTCGTACACGCTGTCCCCCAGGAACGCCAGCGCCAGGGGGCTGTATGCATTGACCTGCTTTTCCGTTAGTGTCTGCATATCACTTTACATAGTCAAATTCAAAGCCGAGGATATTGACCGTATCCCCTTCCTGAATGCCCATTTCCTCCAGTTTTTCAATGATCCCGCTGTTTTGCAGCACACGCTGGAAGTACTGCAGCGAGGAGTAGTCGTCCATATCCACCGTCCGCAGGATGGGCTCAAACCACTTGGCGTCCACATAGTACACCCCATCCTCCACCTGGATCTCGAACTTGCCATCTCCGCTGCTGCGA
>NZ_FR894898.1:0-5008 GCF_000434255.1 Ruminococcus sp. CAG:379
AACGCCCGGCGGGAGCTGCCGGTCATGGTGCCCATGATTCCCCGTCAGAAGATCCAGGAGGCAGTCAGCTCCTTTTACCCCCAGGCGTTCCCGAAAAAGAATCAGTTCCGTGCCCCGAACAACGGCATGATGACCTATCTGTACGCCCCGGGCATTGCCGCCGCAGTGATTCCCATCGTCTCCCGGCTGCTGCAAAACCTGCTGCCCCAGTTTTCGGATTTCATTTCCTTCGGCATGCTCATGCTGGAGATCCCCATGCTGTGGATGCTGGTGGTCAAAACCGCAGCCTGGCGCACCACCGGCATCACCGTACAGGGCAATCTGCTCTGCGTCCGTTACTGCCGGGGATTCCGATTCCACACCCTGCTGGCAGACCGGAGCGCCCTTGCCAAGATCCAGATCCGGGTATCCCCTTTCCAGCGCTGGTACCGCAAATGCGACCTGCACCTGTATTTTTACGGCAGCATCCCCCACGGACATCCCCTGCTGGGATTCCGGATACAGGACGTGGAACAGCTGTATGCCCAGCTGGGACTGAGCCTGCCGGATGAGCTGCCGGAATGCGGCATACACAGACAAACAGAAAACACCGCTCCGGAAGCATGATCCGAAGCGGTGCTTTTGGTATTATGTAGCGGCGTATTCCGCATCCAGCCAGGCGATCAGCCCGTTGTAGCCCTCCTCCGTCAGAGGAAATTCCGCCCTGCCCTCCATTTCCGAAAGCTCAAAGCACAGGGGCGTGCGCCAGCAGGCAACGTGAATCTGGTCGTCCACATCGATGCGGAACCGCAGCTTTCCCTTGCTGCCGGTATAGGTATTGCCTGCCTGGAAATAATAGATCCCGGGCAAATCAAACTGATTCCGTTTCCGTTCCATACTCCTCCTCCCTTCCGGTATCATCATAGCACACTTTTTCTGACCCGTCAATGCTGCCGTAATACCGCACCCTTCCCGTGCATATATATCAAACGGATGCTGACGCAAAGCGGGCGTGAGCCATCAGACCATAGCACGATGGGAGTGAGGTCATGAAAGGACAGCCGAACGACCGGGCAATTATCCTGGGCGAGTACATCCTGGAACACAAGGCCACTGTGCGGGCCGCTGCAAAGCAATTCGGAATTTCAAAATCAACTGTTCATAAAGATGTCAGCGAGCGTCTTCCGAAAATTCAGCCCCAGCTTTACCCGCTTGTGAAAGAAATACTGGAGCTTAACAAACAGGAACGACACATCCGGGGCGGATTGGCAACAAAAGAGAAATATGCAAAGCTGGAACAGCAAAAACATAAGTATTAGGGAGTGCTGCCACTAAGATGATATGCAGATCTTCGAGCAGAAATTTTACGAAGACTTTTAACGCAGGATGCGGGAAATTTTGCCGAAAAGCTGCGTTGTTAGGCTTCGTGTCAACACGATCTAAGACAGGCTTGTATAGCGCTGTCAAAGCAAATGCGCACATGACAGCAAGATCATGTGCGCATTTTGTGGTTCCCCGGGTAACCTCTATCTCAAGCGGCATTCCGGCAGACAGCCAACGAAAACAGCATCCCGAGAGCAGCCTGCCGGACAAGCCGCCACTGTCTTTTGCTGAAAGGGTCCGCCGCTGTTGATAGTGTATGCAAAAACCCGGAGAATGCTACACGGAAGTTATTGGACGGCAGCCTCAAAACTCATTTTCCCTTCCAGATCAGCACCGGGATGGGAGGACAGTTGCTCCGGTTGGCAAATTCACAGATCATAACGGTGTACTGTTTGCTGTCAATGGTGCGCAGATACGCCAGCAGAGCGCCCCGTTCTGCGAAGCCGGTCTCCCTGCCGTAATAGATGCAAAGGCTCATGATCCCGTCCTCCCGCAGCAGCTCCAGTCCCTGCCCGATGGCGGCGATGCTGGTATCCGCATGGGTAAAAATGTTGTGATCTCCACCCGGCAGCCAACCAAAATTAAAGGTGATGCAGGAAATGGTTCCGGGCTGGGCATACTCCCCCATGGTGCTATGACTCCCCTGGATCACCGTGGCACGGTCTGTATACCCCAGCTCCGCCAGCCGGGCATTGGTACTGGCGATGGCGTCCGACTGAATGTCAAAGGCGGTCACATGCCCCGTCTCCCCCACCAAGCCGCACAGCAGGGCGGTGTCATGCCCCCTGCCGGCGGTGGCGTCAATACACAGATCCCCGGGCTTCACATGCTCCCGGATAAATTTATGCGCCCACTCCAGTGCGCTGAAGGATTTCAAGTCCATTACAGTTCGTTCCTCTCTTGTTTTTTCCAGGCGTGCTCTGTGCGGTGTTGTCTCTATTGTATCCCCATCCGGCGAATCTGTCAAGGAAAGCGTTGACAGTCGGTGTGCCGGATGCTATACTGAATGCAAAGGGGGACTTTTTATGCATATTTACATAGATGCAGACGGATGTCCGGTGGTTGGACAAACCATCCGGCTTGCACGGCAGTATGGGGTGCCATGCACCATTCTGTGTGACAGCGCCCATGTGTTCCGGGATGAGTATGCGAACACCATTACGGTTTCCACCGGGGCGGACAGTGTGGACTTCCGGCTGGTGAACCTCCTGCATCCGGGCGATCTGGTCATCACCCAGGACTACGGGCTGGCTGCCATGTGCCTTGCCCGGCAGGCATGTGTGCTGCACCAGGACGGAGGCTGGTACACCGACGAGAACATTGACGGGCTGCTGGAAACCCGGCACACCGCCAAACGCATCCGGCGGCAGGGAGGCAGGCTCCGGGGCGCCCCCAAGCGAACCCTCGCCCAGGATCAGGCGTTCTGCCAGGCACTGGAGCAGCGACTCCGGGTAGTGACAACTGAATAAGCACGTTAAGGCAACACCGCGCAAAGCCGACAGGCGGGCTTTGCGCAGCATCTGCTGACGAATTTTGCGGCATGGAGATCTCCTGCCGCATTTTTTGCAGATACCTCTTGACCGCAATACTATGTGTAATATAAAGAGGTATGGACATTCAACTGAAACGAGGACTGCTGGACGTGTGTGTACTGGCGACTATCAAAAACGAGGATTCTTATGGATATCAGGTCATCAAGGATATCAAACCCTATGTGGATATTTCCGAATCCACCCTGTACCCCATTCTCCGGCGGCTGGAGGAAGGCTGCACGGAGGAGGAAGCAGCGGCGGCTATAGGCTTGCTCCGGGGAATCCGGAGCAGGCTTTTTTTCTGCACACTTGTATGCAGCCGTACAAGTTTCCCTGGAATGCGCTGTATGATTGAGGGAGAAAGGAGGGGAAGCGTGGAAAAAGCATGGCAAACCCTATGCGCAGTGGCACTGGCTGCCGGCAGCTTTTTATTCGGCAGTCCGGACGGGCTGCTGCTGACTCTGCTGGCATTTGTTCTGATGGATTACGCTACCGGGCTTCTGGCTGCAGTCTGTGCCCGGCGGGTATCCAGTGCCGTAGGATTCCGGGGACTGCTGCGAAAAATGCTGATCCTTGCTATGGTGGGCATGGGGCATCTGCTGGACACCCAGTTGCTGCATGCCCAGGGGCTGCTGCGCAATGCGGTGATCGGCTTTTATCTTGCCAACGAAGGGCTCAGCATTCTGGAAAACGCCGGTCGCATGGGACTGCCCCTGCCGGAAAAGCTCCGCACCGTGCTGGTGCAGCTGAAAACCGAAAAAGGAAAGGATGAGAAACGATGAACAGTCCCTATATGGGGAGATTCCGCATTTCACAGCTCTATAAGGGCGTCGCTCACGATGGGCTGGATTTGGTGGGGGTGGACAGCAAATCCATCCACAGCACCGTCAACGGGGTGGTGCTGTACGCCGGTTGGGAGAACTGCTTCAATCACCGGCAGGGCTTTGGTCAATATGTGAAGATCCGGCGCACCGGCACCCAGGAGGTCTACTACTTCGGGCATCTGTCCAGCCTGCTGGTAAAAACAGGGGACACGGTGCGGATCACTGACCCCATTGGCATAGAGGGCAGCACAGGCAGATCCACCGGCAGCCACCTGCATTACTGTATGCGCATGGGAGGCATCAAGGGTCAGCACCGGGACATCAACCGGATCTCCGGCATTCCCAACGTGATCGGCACCTATGACGACGGCTATGTGTCCAGGATGCAGACCCTGGAGGAACAGACGCAGCAGCTTTCCCTCTCCGTGGGGGATCGGGTTCGTGTCCGGCAGGGCGCAACGGATTACAAGGGCAAAAAGCTGGCGGCATTCGTGTACCGGACGGTGTATCAGGTTCAGCAGATCTCCGGCGACCGGATTGTGATCGGCATTGGCGGGCAGGTCACTGCCGCTATGCATGCAGCAGATCTGACACGCATCTAAGGCTGTGCCGCACGATCTGTGTACGGTGTTGCCCGAAGCCATATTGCAGGAGGAATCTCTGTGCGGCAGCATGGGATCCCTCCTTTGCTATATTCTGCTCCGGACATCCGACAAAAATGCCCTCATTTTTTTGTATGGATTTTTCGATTTTTTCTGTAGGGGGGCTTGCTTTTTTGTTTAAAATACTGTATAATTTAAAGTGCAACACCATGCTTAGGAGGATTACCATGCAAATTTTTCTCATCAACGCAATCAACGGGGGCGTTGTCCACGGAACAGAGAACGGAAAGAAAACCGGCTGCGGTATCAATCTGACAAAGCCTGACAACATCGGAAAATTTGTAAGCGGCGCACCCATGCAGGATATTGTAGATATCACCTGCGAAAAGTGCAAGATGGTTCTGGCAAAAAAGCTGATCAAAGAAAGCAACAAGGAGTTTGAACGGCAGCTCAAGGAAGAAAAGAAGATGCAAAAGCATGGCGGCATGGGGGCCGCACCCATGGGGCCGATCAGTTCTGCGCCTACACCGCCTCCTGCACCTGCACGTACATCTGTGGCATCTCCCCCGCCTGCTCCGGTACCCCCCAGGGCACCGGCAGCACCGGAAAAGGAGGTTCAGCCTGTATTCACTGCATACAAACCGCCTGTCAAGCAAAAAGCTGCGCCTGCACCGGAACCGGTTCAGCC
>NZ_FR894899.1:0-274 GCF_000434255.1 Ruminococcus sp. CAG:379
CTGTTCTGCGGTGTTTACGCCGATGAAGCCCTGACCGGTACAAAGGACAACAGAGAGAACTTTCAAAGATTACTCTCCGAATGCCGCGCCGGACGCATCGATCTTATCATAACAAAGTCAATTTCAAGGTTCGCCCGAAACACCGTTACGCTGTTGGAGACCGTCCGTGAGCTGAAAGAACTGGGGGTGGATGTTTATTTTGAAGAGCAGAATATCCACTCGATCAGCCCGGATGGAGAGTTCATGCTGACGCTTTTAGGCTCTTATGCGCAGG
>NZ_FR894899.1:294-566 GCF_000434255.1 Ruminococcus sp. CAG:379
CAGGAGGAAAGCTACTCCGCAAGTGAAAATCAGAAATGGCGCATCCGCAAGGATTTTGAGTTCGGAAAGGTGAGTACAGTCATCATGCTGGGCTACAAGAGAAACTCGGAGGGCGTACTGGAGATCATACCGGAGGAAGCAGAGACCGTTCGTATGATTTTTGCAGACTTTCTCAATGGAATCGGCAGACAGTCGATTGCGAACAAGCTGAACGAACTGAATATCCTGACGAAAAACGGCTGTCAGTGGACTTCTGAAGCCATTCGCAGGAT
>NZ_FR894900.1:0-1118 GCF_000434255.1 Ruminococcus sp. CAG:379
CCGGCAGTACCGGTGCTCTGGTGGTAGGTGCTACCTTCCTTGCAAAGCGCAGCCCCGGCATCAAGCGTGCGGCACTGGCACCTTTGCTCCCCACAGCAAAGGGAGTCAGCATGCTCATCGACTGCGGTGCCAATGCGGACTGCCGGCCGGAGATGCTGGTGCAGTTTGCTCTGATGGGCAGTGCCTACATGAAGAACGTCATGGGCGTGGAGAATCCGGCGGTGGGTCTTGTGAATATCGGTTCGGAGGATACCAAGGGCAGAGAGCTGGAGATCGAGACCTATCACCGGCTGCAGGAGGCACCGGTCAACTTCCGGGGCAACCTGGAGGCACGGGAGATCCCCGGAGGCGAGTATGATGTGATCGTTACCGACGGCTTTACGGGGAACGTGATCCTGAAGCTGTATGAGGGCATGGGTTCCTTTTTTGCACATAAGCTCAAGGACGTGTTCAGCGGAGTCAGCGGCAAGCTGTCCGCAGCATTGGTGCTGCCCCGGATCAAGGCGTTCAAAAAACAGATGGATTACAGCGAGGTGGGCGGCGCTGTGCTGATGGGGATCGCAAAGCCCGTGATCAAAGCCCATGGCAGTTCGGATGCCCGGGCGTTTTACAATGCCATCCGGCAGGCAAAGGCTTGTGCGGATGAGAAAATGATAGAGACACTTACCGCATCGGTTGCGGCGCTGCAGGCTATGGAGGAGAAGAAAATTGAAAGAGCATGAGGCAGGGAATACCCTGAGTTTGGAAGAATTTGAACAGATCATCGGCTACACCTTCCACAATAAGCAACTGCTGCAGGAGGCGCTGTCCCATTCTTCCTACGCCAACGAAAAGAAGAAGCTGCGCCACAGCAATGAGCGGCTGGAGTTTCTGGGGGACAGTGTGCTGTCCATTGTGGTATCCCAGTACCTGTTCAAGCATTTTACCCATCTGCCGGAGGGGGAGCTGACCAAGATCCGGGCAAGCCTGGTTTGTGAAAAATCCCTGCATGTGTTCGCACAGAAGATCCGGCTGGGGGATGCGATCCTGCTGGGCAAGGGGGAGGAAAACACCGGGGGCAGAACCCGTCCCTCCATTCTGGCGGATGCCTTTGAGGCGGTCATTGCCGCCATTTTCCT
>NZ_FR894900.1:1123-18706 GCF_000434255.1 Ruminococcus sp. CAG:379
TGCCGCCATTTTCCTGGATGGCGGACTGGAGGCGGCAACTCCCTATGTGCTGGGCTTTATCCCGGAGGATATCGACAGCCGCCGGACAGCAGCCTTTTCAGATTACAAGACCGTGCTGCAGGAAATCGTCCAGCAGAATCCGGAGGAGAAGGTGGAATATATGCTGGTCAAGCAGACCGGCCCGGATCACAACAAGGCATTCGTGGTGAACGTGTGCCTGAACTCCAACGTGATCGGCACCGGCACCGGCAGGAGCAAAAAGGAAGCCGAACAGATGGCGGCAAAGGAAGCGCTGGTTCTGATGGGCTATGAAGCATAAAAACCTGGCGATTTTCATTCCCCACCTGGGCTGTCCCCATCGGTGCAGCTTCTGCGACCAGCACTGCATCAGCGGCAGCGTCCATGCTCCCTCTCCGGAGGAGGTGACTGCCCTATGTCGGAATGCCTTGCCCTCTATGGGGGATCCGGCGCATACCCAGATCGCTTTTTTCGGCGGCAGCTTTACCGCTTTGCCCAGAGATTACATGCTGGAACTGCTGGAGGCGGTGCAGCCCTTTTTGCGGGATGGGCTTGCAGGGGGTATCCGGATCTCCACTCGGCCGGATTACATGGACAGGGAAACGGCGGCGCTGCTGGCGTCCTACGGGGTGACAGCTGTGGAGCTTGGAGCACAGAGCCTGTGGGATCCGGTACTGGAAGTGAACGAACGGGGGCATACCGCCCGGGATGTGTACCGGGCTGCCGCATGCGTCCGGGCACAGGGCATGGAACTGGGCTTACAGATGATGACCGGGCTGTATGGCAGTACCCCGGAAACGGATCTTGCCACCGGCAGAGGGTGCATTGCCATGAAACCGGACACCATGCGGATCTACCCCACAGTGGTGCTGCCCGGCACCAGGCTTGCCCGGCTGTATGCGGATGGGGCATATCCCATGCTGCCCCTTTCAGATATGATCGACCTGTGCGCACGGCTGCTGGAGGAATGCGCCACCGCCGGGATCCGGGTGATCCGCTGTGGGCTCCATGCCCAGGACGGGGTGTCGGAAAACCGGATCGCCGGGTATTACCACCCAGCCTTCCGGGAGCTTTGCGAAAGCCGCAAACTGCTGCGCCGGATGCAGGCACAGATCGGCACGCCGGAGCCGGGGCGCATCTATGTATTCCGGGTGCATCCTGCGGCACTGAGCCGGAGCATCGGCCATAAGGGCTGTAACCGGGCGTGGTTTGCACAGCAGGGGGCAGTGCTGCGGCTGATACAGGATCCGGCATGCGGCATGGAGGAATGCATATGGGAACCGGGCGCATCTGTCCATAGAAAGGAAACACTTGCATGTACTTGAAATCACTTGAGCTTCAGGGGTTTAAATCCTTCCCTGATAAAATCAAGCTGAGCTTTGACAAAGGATTGACTGCTGTAGTGGGACCGAACGGCAGCGGAAAAAGTAACATCGGCGACGCCGTGCGCTGGGTGCTGGGGGAGCAATCCACCAAGACCCTCCGGGGCAACAAGATGGAGGACGTTATTTTTTCCGGTACTGAGGCTCGAAAGCCTGTCGGTTTTGCGGCGGTGACCCTGACCATTGACAATGAACAGGGGGAACTGGCGTCGGAGGATCGGGAAGTCAGCGTGACCCGGCGGCTGTTTCGCAGCGGGGAAAGCGAATACCAGATCAACGGCAAGAATGTACGGCTCAAGGACATCAACGAGCTGTTCATGGATACGGGTCTGGGCAGGGACGGTTACTCCATCATCGGACAGGGCCGCATTGCGGAGATCGTAGGTGCCAAGAGCAATGAGCGCCGGGATATCTTCGAGGAGGCTGCCGGTATTTCCAAATTTCGCTATAAAAAGCAGGAGGCGGAGCGGCGGCTTCATGCAGCCCAGGAAAATCTGGTGCGGCTGACGGATATTGTGTCGGAGCTGGAGGGCAGAGTGGAGCCTTTGCGGATCCAGTCCGGCAAGGCGGAAAAATTCCTGGAGCTTGCCCAGCAGCGCAAGAGCCTGGAGATCTCCGTATGGGTGAACCGGCTGGATACCCTCCGGGAGAAGCTGGACGCCTTGTCGGAGGAGGCTCTGGTGGCAGCGGCGGAATATGAAAATCTGCAAAACGATATTGACCGGGAGGAAGCCAAGATTGCAGAGGGCTACACCCGGATGCAGGAAAGCGCCATGGGGGTGGAACGGCTTCGGGGGCAGATCCTGGAGATCGAGCAGAACAGCGCCGCTGTAAAGGCGGATATCGCAGTCAGCGAAAATGACATTCAGCACAGCCGGGCGCAGATTGCCCAGGCGGAGGAAAGCCATGCGGCAGAGCAGCTTTCCCGAACAGAACTGACAGAGCGCATCCGGGCACAGCAGCAGCGGATCGCAAAGCTGGAGCAGGATGCAAAGGACTTTGCGGCACAGATTCAGGAGGCACAGCAGGCATTCGCAGCCCAGGAGCAGGAGGCTGCTGCCGCCGGCAAGGCATATGACGAAGCAGGCAGTGCGGTGAATGCCCTGTATCTGGAGCAGAGTCAGCATCGCTTTACCCAGCAGGCCGCCCGGGAGCAGATCACCCAACTGAAGCAGACCCTGGAGGGGGGCGAGGATACTGCCGCCCGGCAGGCAGAGCAGTTCGCAGCCTATGAGGCCGCCCTGGATCAGTTGTCCAGGCAACTGGAGCAGGCGCAGAACCGGATCCGGGAGCAGGAAAACCGGTTGGGAGGCTATCAGCGGCTGTATGACAGCAAGATGCAGAAGCTCGCCCAGCAGCGGAAGGACTGGGAGGCTGCTACCCTGCGGCTGCGGGAAAAGCAGCAGCGCAGACGGCTGTTGCAGGATCTGGAAAACAGCATGGAGGGCTTTGGACGGAGCATCAAGGAGATTCTTCGTGCCGGAAAAAGCGGCAGGATCAGCGGCATTCACGGCAGTGTGGCACAACTGGTCAGCGTGAAGCCGGAATACGGGGTGGCCATCGAAACCGCACTGGGTGCTGCCATGCAGAATATCATTGTGGAAAACGAGGACATTGCCAAGCGCTGCATCCGCTATCTGAAGGAGCAGCGTGCCGGCAGAGCCACCTTCCTGCCCTTGACCTCCGTCCGGGGAAATCTGCTGCACGAGCCGAATCTATCCAGTATGGAGGGATTTGTGGCACTGGCGGCGGAATTGGTTGCCTGTGACGCAAAATACGAGGGAATATTCCGTTCCCTACTGGGACGAATCGCCATTGCGGAGGACATTGACTGTGCCACGGTCATCGCCAAACGGTTTGGCTATAAGTTCCGGATCGTGACCCTGGACGGGCAGGTCATCAATGCGGGAGGCTCCTTTACCGGTGGCTCCGCCGCCCATTCCAGCGGGGTGATCACCCGGAAAAATGAGCTGGATACCCTGGGGACGGAGATCGAAGCCCTGACCGCAGAGCAGGAGGGTCAGAGGGCTGCCGGGGAGCGGCTGAAGGCGGAAACCGATAAGCTGCGGTTTGATCTGGACAGTACCCGGGATGCGCTGTCCCAGGCACAGACGGAGGTCATCCGGCTGACGGCGGATCGTACTGCCAAGCAGGCACTGGCGGAATCCGCCCGACAGCAGGCAGCCACCCAGCAGGAACGGGTGGAGCATGCCAAGCAGAGTCTTGCCCGACAGGAACAACTGCTGGCGGAAGCCACCCAGGCATTGGAGCAGGTGGATCAGAGCATTGCCCGGCAGGAACAGGCGCTTTCTGCCCAACAGGATCTACGCAGCGGCTTGCAGCAGGCAAGAGAGGCACTTTCCGCACAGCTTGCCAAGCTGAAGCTGGGGCAGATGGAATGCGTGAAGGATCAGGAGTCCGCCCGCCGGGAGCTGGAGAATATGCAGCAGTCGGCGGAGCAGTCCCAGAGCCGGGCAGCTCAACTGCATGCAATGCTGAAAGAAGCGGAGCGGTTGATCGCACAGAAGGAGCAGGCGATTGCCCACAGCCAGGAAACCCTGTCCCGGATGCAGGCAGAAACGGAAGCATGCAGACAGGAGATCACCCGGCTCCAGGGGCAGCACGACAGCCAGCAGCAGTACATCAACCAGCTGCGGGAGGGAATGCGTGCTATCAATGAAGCCAAGGAAAAGCGTGCCGGAGAGGCGATGCGGATTGACGAGCGGAAGATCACAGCCCAGAAGGATTACGACAGCCTCATCATGCAGCTGCTGGAAACCTATGAGCTGACCCGTTCGGAGGCGGAGCAGCTGGCGGAGCCTTTGGAGGATCTGCAAAAGGCGCAGCAGACCCTGGCACAGATCAAGGGAAAGATCAAGGCACTGGGCAATGTGAACGTGGGCGCCATTGAGGAGTACCGGGAGGTATCCGAACGGTACACCTTCCTGTCCGCACAGGTGGCGGATGTGACCGGCTCCAAGCGGGAACTGGAAAAGCTGATCGAATCCCTGACAGAGGATATGTGCCGGATCTTTGCGGAAAGCTTTGTGCGGATCAACGACAATTTCAAGGCTATTTTCAAGGAGCTGTTCGGAGGCGGTCATGCGGAGCTGATTCTGACAGACCCGGAGCATGTACTGGAATCCGGCATCGAGATCAGCGTGGCGCCCCCTGGCAAGGTCATCAAGAATCTGATTTCCCTGTCCGGCGGCGAGCAATCCTTTGTGGCAATCTGTATTTATTTTGCGATTTTGAAGCTGCGTCCGGCGCCCTTCTGTATTCTGGATGAGATTGATGCAGCGCTGGATGAAGCAAATGTGCGCAAGTATGCGCAGTATCTGCACCGGTTCACGGAGCATACCCAGTTTGTTCTGGTCACGCACCGCCGCAGTGCCATGGAGGAAGCCAATGTGCTGTACGGCGTGACTATGCAGGCAGACGGCGTTTCCAGGCTCTTGAAGCTGGAACAGCCGGATCTGGACACCACGACACAGGCGTAAGGAGGTACACATATGGGATTATTCAGTAAAATCAAAGAGGGACTGCGGAAAACCAAGGAATCCATGATCAGCGGCATGCAGCGGGTGGTCAATTCCTTTACCAAGATCGATGAGGATCTGTTTGAACAGCTGGAGGAAACCATGATCATGAGCGACATGGGGGTGGAAACCTCTGTGGAGATTTGTGAAAAGCTGCGCAAGCGGGTCAAGGAGCGGGGCGTGACGGATCCGGGAAAGATTATGGAGCTGATCCAGGAGATCATTTCTGAAATGATGGGAGAGGATGTGGCACTGGATCTGTCTACCACGCCCTCCGTCATTCTGGTGATCGGGGTCAATGGCGCCGGCAAAACCACCACCATCGGCAAGCTGTGCCATCAGTACAAACAGCAGGGCAAAAAGGTGCTGGTGGCAGCAGCGGATACCTTCCGGGCAGCTGCCATTGATCAGCTGGAGGTCTGGACTCAGCGTGCCGGGGTGGATCTGGTGAAGCATGCGGAGGGCTCCGACCCGGCGGCAGTGGTGTTTGACGCTGTGACCGCTGCAAAGGCGAGAAAAACGGATGTACTGATCTGCGATACCGCAGGTCGGCTGCACAATAAAAAGAATCTGATGGAGGAGCTGCGGAAGATCAACCGGATCATCAATCAGCAGGCGGAGGGCTGCGCCGTGGAAACCCTGCTGGTGCTGGATGCCACCACCGGGCAGAATGCGGTCAACCAGGCACGGCTGTTTAACGAGGTGGCGGACATTACCGGCATCGTGCTGACCAAGCTGGATGGCACCGCAAAGGGCGGCATTGTGATTTCCATCAAGAACGAGCTGGGCATTCCGGTGAAGCTCATCGGTGTGGGAGAGCAGATCGACGATTTGCAGCCCTTTGACAGCCGCAGCTTTGTAACTGCATTGTTTGAACGGACGGACAAGGGAGAGGAGCAGGCAAATGAAGCAGATCATACTGGCGACGAATAATCAGAACAAGCTGCGGGAGATCTCCCAGATGCTGCGTCCCCTGGGCATTGAGGTACTGTCCCAGTCCCAGGCAGGGGTGCAGCTGGATGTGGAGGAGACCGGCACCACCTTTGCAGAGAATGCGGAGCTGAAGGCACGGGCATTTTATGAACAGACCGGGAAGCCGGTGCTGGCGGATGACAGCGGTCTGGCGGTGGATGCACTGAACGGGGCACCGGGGGTGTATTCCCATCGGTACGCCGGGGAGCATGCCACGGACGCAGACCGCTGTGCAAAGCTGTTGCAGGAGCTTTCCGGTGTGCCGGAGCAGCAGCGCACTGCCCGGTTTCTGTGTGCCATGTGCTATATTGACGCAACGGGCGATGCCCACAGCTTTCTTGGCAAGGTAGAGGGTATCATCGGCATGGTGCCGGAGGGGGAGAATGGCTTTGGCTATGACCCGGTATTCCGGTACCAGGGCAAGAGCTTTGCGGTACTGACGGCGGAGGAGAAGAATGCAGTCAGTCACCGGGCGGATGCCCTCCGGCAGGTGTATGGGTATTTGGAACAGGAAAGGGGTACAGTATGCTGACAAGCAAACAGCGTGCCGTTCTGCGGGGAATGGCAAACAGTATGGACACGATTTTTCAGGTGGGCAAGGGGGGCATCAGCGACACCCTGGTGGCACAGACTGACGATGCTCTTCGTGCCCGGGAGCTGATTAAGCTGCGGGTGCTGGAGAATTCCGGCTACACCGCCCGGGAGGCTGCGGAGCAGCTGGCAGAGCAGACCGGTTCTGAGGTGGTACAGGTCATCGGCAGCCGGTTCGTGCTGTACCGGCGCAATCCGAAAAAGCCGGTCATTGATCTGAAATGAGCCGCATTGCCCTGTTTGGCGGCAGCTTCAATCCCATCCACAACGGACACCTGCATCTGGCACAGACGGTTCACCAGCAGTGCGGACTGGATCGGATGCTGCTGATGCCTTCCGGCACGGCGCCTCATAAATCCTCTGATGCCTATGCCCCTGCTGCCGACCGGCTTGCCATGTGCCGGCTGGCATGCCATGTGCCGGCTGGCAGCGGAGCCTTATCCCTGGCTGGAGGTCAGCGATTATGAGCTGACCAAACCGGGCAAAAGCTATACGGTGGAGACCTTGCGGTATTTGCACAGTTGTTTCCCGGAGGATGCCCTGTTCCTGCTGACCGGCAGCGATATGCTGCTGAGCTTCGACAGCTGGTACTGTTGGCAGGAGATCCTGACCCTTGCAGGATTGCTCTGCGTATCCCGGGGCACGGAACCGGAGGATGTACTGCGCCAGAAGGCGGCGGAGCTTTCCTCCTATGGACAGGTCACAGTGGTGCATGCCAAGCCGCTTCCCATGTCTTCGTCACAAATCCGTCACAAAATTGAGCTTTGCCGAAAATTTTCTTGCTATTTGCCGGAAAACGTAGTACAATATATAATGTTGCACAGACTGTACGGTGTGTGCAGCGGTGAGAGCATTGTTTGAGGTGATCGCTTGTATCATTTTGATGAAAACAGGGCGTTCCTGAAGGCACGCCTTTCTAAAAAAAGGTATACCCATTCGCTGAACGTTGCCCATGAGGCACAGCGCCTGGCAGAGCTTTACGGAGAGGATCCGGAAAAAGCCTACTTTGCCGGGCTGATGCATGATGTGTGCAAGGAACTGCCTGCGGAGGAACAGGAGGAACTGGTTCGGGCAAGCAGCTTCGTAGTTTCCAAGGAGGAGCTTGTCACCAAGCCCGTGTGGCATGGCATTGCCGGTGCGTACTTTCTTCAGGTGCGCATGGGAGTGACGGATCCGGATGTGCTGAATGCTGTTCGGTATCACACAGTGGGCAGAGCCGGCATGACCCGGCTGGAGGAGATCGTGTACCTGGCGGATCTGATCTCCGAGGATCGTACCTATGATGGCGTGGAGCAGATGCGGCAGCTTTGTCTGACCAGCATCAACGCCGCCATGCTGGAGGGGATACGGTTCTCCATGGAAACCACACTGAAAAAGGGCGGATATCTGCCTCCGGTTACAGTTGAGGCTTACAATCAGTATATTTTCTGTGAGAAGCAGGAGAAGCATCACAAGACGAAGACGTGACGGGCAGTTGCAAAGCAAGGGAAAGGAGAGCAGATCTGCGCAGCGGATCTGAAATAGAAACATGGCAAAAAGGACACAGAAGCGCTCCGGTGGGGGCAAGATGGAATACAGAAGCCGCCGACGCAAAAGAATGACCATCGGAGAAAAGCTGGGAGCCGTGGGCGCAGTGATCGGCGCTCTGGTGATCATCATCTGTATGGTGCTGTATATTCCCTTTATCAAGGTAGATGGGGAACAGATTTCCCTGATGCAGATGTTCAAGGATTCCAAGCCTCTGGAGAGCATGGAGGGGGAGCTTTCTTCCAAGACTTCTTCTTATGAAGTGCGCAGTGAGGTGGACAGCACCCTGGACGACGGATTGGATCTGGATCAGCTGGTAGAAGGACAGTTCACCATTTTGTTCTGCGGCTTTGACGAGGGCAGATCCAATACGGACGTGAATATGCTGGCAGTGTGCGACATCGCCGCCAATACCATCAACATTTTGCAGATTCCCCGGGACAGCTATGTGCCGGATTATACCTCCTTTAAGGCTGGGAAATTCAACAGCGTGTACTCCATGGGGGACAGCTCCAAGTCCAAGATCCAGCGGACAGTGGACTGCGTGGAGGAAACCTTCGGGATCCCGGTGGATCGTTATGTGACCACCGGCTGCTCGGATATTGTAGACATTGTGGATCTGATGGGGGGCGTGGAAGTGGATATGCCCTATACCATTCAGTATGAAGCGGACAAGATCATCAATGCAGGCCCCCAGGTGCTTAGCGGACAGAAGGCGGAGTGGCTGGTGCGGTATCGGCATGGCTATAACGAAGGGGATATCGGTCGTATGCAGGCGCAGCGGATCTTTATGGCTGCCATGATGAACAAGGTATGCGAGACTGGTACTCTGACCATGATGGGCTATATGAAGAAGATCTATGACAACCAGTGGATCGGTACGGATCTGAGCATCGATGAAATGAGCAAGCTGTCCGATTTTGCCATTGCGGTGGGCATGGAAAACATCAGCATGTACATGCTGCCGGGAGAGGGCTACAACTATACACCCCCGGGGTACAAAAAGCCCTATTCCGTTTATACCATCCACAAGTCGGTGACTGAAGAACTGCTCAATGAGCATTTCCGTCCCTATCTGAAGAAGGAATACGATCTGCCGATTACGGAGCTTGTCAAGGAAGGCAGCTACAAGACCTCGGCTTATGATAACAACAATACCAACCTGGAGGATGTTCACAACGGGGATACCTTCGGAGGTAAATAACAAGGGAGGATGTCTATGACAGCAAAAGAAAAGCTGGAAGTGATCGTGCGTGCACTGGATATGAAGCGTGGTGAAAATATACAGGTTCTGGAGATCTCGGATCTGACCATTCTGGCGGATTATTTTGTGATCGTCAACGGAACCAGCAATACCCATGTAAAGACCCTGGCGGATGAAGCGGAGTTCAAGCTCAGCGAAAAAGGCGTGGAGCCGCTCCGGACGGAGGGCTACCAGAGTGCCTCCTGGATCATTCTGGACTATGGGGACATTGTAGTGCATGTATTTATGAAGGATGCCCGCAGTCTGTATCAGCTGGAGAACCTATGGGCGGACGGTACAGTAGTGGATATCACATCCTATCTGACCAAGGAATAAGGCAACGGGAGGGGTTCCTATGCAAACCAGTGGAAAGGCCATTAGCCTTGTTGCCGCCTGCTATATGATCGCAAAACAGGTGCTGAACGGGCTGCTGGGCGGCTTTGACGTAGGCATGCTGGTGGTGACGGTGGCATTTGCCGTGTGCCTGTTGTACGGGGTACGGTATATGAACTATGTGACTGGCGTATGGCTGGCGGCGGTGGCAATCTACTACCTGCCGGGCAATCTGAAGGGGCTGTCCAACGGAACGCTTTTGTATCTGCTGGAGGGCGTGGTGGATTTGTTCTTTGCGTTTCTGCTGCTGTGGCACAGAGGCGTGCGGCAGCGGTTTACTATGCGGCATTGAGCAAAATATGATAGCAGGCACGGCTGAACAGGTCTGTCTGATGATAGAATCATTTTCAGAAAGAGTGGAGCAAGTATGAGCAAATACGATTTTACGGCGATTGAAAAGAAGTGGCAGAAATACTGGGAGGAGCATCATACCTTTGCAGCCGGTACGGACTATTCCAAGCCCAAGTTCTACGCACTGGTAGAGTTCCCGTATCCCTCCGGACAGGGTCTGCACATCGGGCATCCCCGTCCCTATACGGCAATGGATATCGTATCCAGAAAGCGGCGACTGGAGGGCTACAACGTGCTGTTCCCTATGGGCTGGGATGCATTCGGTTTGCCCACCGAGAACTATGCCATCAAGAATAAGATCCACCCTGCCATTGTCACCAAGAACAACATTGCCCACTTCAAGGCACAGCTCCAGTCCCTGGGTCTGTCCTTTGATTGGGATCGGGAGATCAATACCACGGATCCGGAGTATTTCAAGTGGACCCAGTGGATTTTTTTGCAGATGTTCAAGAAGGGTCTTGCATACAAGAAGGAAATGTCTGTAAACTGGTGTACCTCCTGCAAGGTGGTGCTGGCCAACGAGGAAGTGGTCGGCGGTGTATGTGAGCGCTGCGGCGGTGAGGTCATTCACAAGGTCAAGTCCCAGTGGATGCTGAAGATCACCGAGTATGCACAGCGCCTGCTGGACGACCTGGCAGAGGTCAACTACCTGGATAAGATCAAGGCCACCCAGATCAACTGGATTGGCCGCTCCACCGGCGCAGAGGTGGATTTCACCACCACCACCGGGGAGACGCTGACAGTGTATACCACCCGGCCGGACACGCTGTTCGGCGCAACCTATATGGTTATTTCTCCGGAGCATCCTTACATTGAAAAGTGGGCGGATAAGCTGTCCAATATGGAGGAAATCCGGGCGTACCAGGAAAAGGCGGCAAGAAAGTCTGATTTTGAGCGGACGGAAATGGCAAAGGATAAGACCGGCGTAGAGCTGAAGGGCATCCGTGCCATCAATCCGGTAAACGGCAGAGAGATTCCCATCTTTATCTCCGATTATGTACTGATGACCTATGGTACCGGTGCCATTATGGCGGTTCCGGCGCATGATACCCGTGACTATGACTTTGCAAAGGTGTTCCACCTGCCCATCATTGAAGTGGTTGCAGGGGGGGATATCGAAAAGGAGGCGTTCACCGACTGTGCCACCGGCAAAATGGTGAACAGCGGCTTCCTGGATGGGCTTTCTGTGGAGGAGGCCAAGGTCAAGATCAAGGAATGGCTGAAGGAAAACGGCAAGGGTCACGAAAAGGTCAACTACAAGCTCCGTGACTGGGTATTCTCCCGGCAGAGATACTGGGGTGAGCCCATCCCGATTGTATACTGTGAAAAGTGCGGTTATGTGCCCCTGCCGGAGTCTGAGCTGCCGCTGACTCTGCCGGAGGTGGATAGCTATATGCCCACTGACAACGGGGAAAGCCCGCTGTCCACTCTGGACAGCTTCATCAACACCACCTGCCCCCACTGCGGCGGCCCTGCAAAGCGGGAAACGGACACCATGCCCCAGTGGGCTGGTTCCTCCTGGTACTACCTGCGTTACTGCGATCCCAAGAATAAGGAGTGCCTGGCATCCAAGGAGGCGTTGGACTACTGGATGCCGGTGGATTGGTACAATGGCGGTATGGAGCATACCACCCTGCATCTGCTGTACTCCCGGTTCTGGCACAAGTTCCTGTACGATATTGGCGCAGTGAGCCAGAAGGAGCCCTACATGCGCCGCACCTCCCACGGTATGATCCTGGGGGAGGACGGACAGAAGATGTCCAAGTCCCGGGGCAATGTCATCAACCCGGATGAGGTAGTTGCACAGTATGGTGCCGATACCCTGCGCCTGTACGAGATGTTCATCGGGGACTTTGAAAAGACCGCTCCCTGGAGTCCTTCCAGCATTCGTGGCTGCAAGCGGTTCCTGGATCGTGTATGGGCATTGCAGGATATGCTCACCGACGGAGAGGAATACCGTCCGGAGACCCGTGCCCTGATGCACAAGACCATCAAGAAGGTTTCTGAGGATATCGAAAATCTGAAGTTCAATACGGCGATTGCCTCCATGATGGCGCTCATCAACGAGATCTACGCACTTGGCTCCATCAACCGGGCAGAGCTGCGGACACTGCTTCTGCTGCTGAATCCCTTTGCGCCCCATATGACTGAGGAAATGTATGAGGTTCAGAATCTGGGCGGTGTGCTGAATGAGCAGAAGTGGCCCACCTTTGATCCGGCACTGTGCGTGGATGAAATGGTAGAACTGGTGGTACAGATCAACGGAAAGGTTCGCTCCAGATTGCAGGTTCCGGTGGACAGTGCGCAGGCGGATGTGCTGGAAAAAGCCAAAGCGGAGCCGAAGATCCAGGATGCTTTGCAGGGCAAGCAAATCGTCAAGGAGATATATGTACAAAATAAGCTCGTGAATTTTGTAGCAAAATAACAAATTTGCATTTTGGTCAGATTCCTGCTTGACAAGCAGGAAAGATTGTGATAAAATATAATACGTATTATAAATGGCTTGGGATGCTGACTTAGCCGCCCATCCGGGCAGCTGGGATAGATAGCCTCTGTCTTTGGGACAAAGGGAGGGAGTATAGTGGCAGAAATTCGTGTCGGCAAGAATGAATCCTTGGACACTGCACTGAAAAGATTTAAGAGATCCTGTGCAAAGGATGGCGTGATTGCAGAGGTTCGTAAAAGAGAACACTACGAAAAGCCTTCGGTAAAGCGTAAGAAGAAGTCCGAAGCAGCTCGTAAGCGCAAGTTCTAATCACAGCGATCAGTAAAGACGGACTTTTTGACAAAGTCCGTCTTTCTTTTTCCAGGCAGCACCCCACGGAGCTTGTGTCGTGCTGCTCCAAGACCATGACCAACCCCACAGGAGGAGTATCAATGTTTCATGCTACAGTCGCATTGCGCAGCGTGTTGCAGATCCAACCGGGTCTGTTGCGGCAATATGGGATCCGAGGCTTGATGCTGGATCTGGACAATACACTGACTACCCACGACAATCCTGCACCGGCAGAGGGCGTATTGAGCTGGATCGGTGTGATGCGGCAGGCGGGGATCGCCATGATGATCGTCTCCAACAACCGGTCCCATCGGGTGCAGCCATTCGCTGCGGCACTGGGATTGCCCTTTGTGGCGGAGGGGGCAAAGCCCCTGCCCAGAGGCTTCCGGCTGGCGCAGAAGCGCATGCAGCTGCCTTTTTCCCAACTGGCAGTGGTAGGCGATCAGATCTTTACGGACATTCTGGGCGCAAACCTGTGCGGGGTCAAGTCCATTTATGTGCGCCCCATTCAGTATGAAAACAAGGGCTTTTTGCGGGTGAAGCGCTGGCTGGAACGGCCGTTTCTGCCAAAGGTATAAGGAGGAGCATATGCGTATTCTGGTGATTCATGGGCCGAATCTGAACCTGCTTGGGGAGCGGGAGCCGGGCATCTACGGCAAGAACGACCTTGCCCATGTGAACGGTGTAATCCTGACCCGGGCGAAGGAGCTGGGGGTGGAATGCGAGGTGTTCCAGTCCAACCATGAGGGAGAGATCCTGGATCGTCTCCACGAAGCACGCCACGCCTTTGACGGGGTGGTGCTGAACGCCGGGGCGTATACCCACTACAGCTACGCCATCCGGGATGCCATTGCTGCCATCCGGATTCCCTGTGTGGAGGTACACATCAGCAACGTTCACGCCCGGGAGGAATTCCGGCACACCTCCGTGATCGCTCCTGCATGCCTGGGTGTGGTATGCGGCTTTGGGGGTGACAGCTACCTGCTGGCGCTGGAGGGGCTGGTGCGGCATTGCGCCGGACAAAAAACTTTGTGAAAACCCCTTGTCAAACGGGAAGAAATGTTGTATAATAAGGCTATATTTGTGTAACATCTTTTTTGGAGGTTTAATGTATGATTTCAGCTGGCGATTTTAGAAACGGTATCACCTTTGAGCTGGACGGCCAGGTGGTTCAGGTTATCGAATTTCAGCATGTAAAGCCTGGTAAGGGCGCTGCTTTTGTTCGTACCAAGTATAAGAATGTCATTACCGGCAGTGTGGTTGAGCGTTCCTTCAACCCTTCCGATAAGTATCCCACTGCGTTCATTGAAAGAAAGGATATGGAATTCAGCTACAGCGATGGGGATCTGTATTATTTTATGGACACAGAGACCTACGAGATGCTGCCCATCAACAAGGATATGCTGGGTGCGTCCTTTAAGTTTGTCAAGGAGAACATGCCTGTAAAGGTTCTGTCCTACAAGGGTAACGTATTCGGCATTGAGCCCCCCAACTTTGTAGAGCTGCAGGTTACCCAGACTGATCCGGGCTTCAAGGGCAATACTGCCACCAACGCACTGAAGCCTGCAACACTGGAAACCGGTGCAGAGATCAAGGTTCCGCTGTTTATCAACGAAGGCGATATGATCCGTGTAGATACCCGTACCGGCGAGTACATGGAGCGCGCATAAATCCACCCGACGATTCACGCTGACGAGGGAAAGGAGTCTTAAACATGAAGCTGACCGAGAAAATGTCTTATTTGCAGGGCCTGTTGGACGGTCTGGAAGTGGACACTTCCACCAAGGAGGGCAAGGCACTGGTGCAGATGTCTGATGTGATGCAGGAAATGGTAATGTATGTAGAGGATCTGCAGGCACAGGTGGATGAACTCACTGAGTTGTGCGATATTCTGGATGCAGACCTGGGCGATGTGGAAGAAGAAGTGTTTGACCTGGATGACGATTGCTGCTGCGAGGATGATGACTGCGACTGTGATTTCGACGATGAGGACGAAATGTATGAGGTTTGCTGTCCCAGCTGCGGAGACACCATCCTGCTCAACGACAGCATTCTGGAGGAAGGCTCCATGGAATGTCCCAACTGCGGCGAAACACTGGAGTTTGACTACGATGATCTGGTAATCGAGGACGCAGAGGATTCTGAAGACACAGACGAGTAAACGCTCCGAAAACTGAATAGAAGAACGTTTCAGGGCGAGGTGTAATTCCTCACCGGTGGTGATGCGGCATGCTGCAAAGTCCACGAGCCGAAAGGCTGAATCGGTGCAAATCCGATACCGACGGTTATAGTCCGGATGAGAGAAACAAAACGCAAAAGTGCGTTTTTTCGCCCATACTGCAATGGTATGGGCGTTTTTCATTGGTAAAGGAGTTTTGAATATGGAACACACAACCCACAGCACACGCACAAGGGCAAAATTGGATGTCAAGCAGTTGGTGGTATTGGCACTGCTTTCTGCCATGGCGTTTATCTCTCTGTTTTTGGTGGATATTCCGGTGTACGGATTTTTGTCCTATGAGCCAAAGGATATTTTCATCACTCTGGGTGGCTTCCTCTACGGTCCCATGGCAACCGTGTTTATGTCCGTGGTAATTTCCTTTTTGGAATTTGTCACCATCAGCACCACCGGTCCCATCGGGCTTCTGATGAACATCATTTCTACGGTAGCTTTTGCTGCCCCCGCTGCTGTCATTTACCGGCGGCATCGCACCATGTCTATGGCGCTCCTGAGCCTGTTCAGCGGCACGGTGCTGATGACGGGAGTTATGCTCCTATGGAACTATCTGGTGACCCCCCTGTATATGGGTACACCCAGAGATGTGGTGGCGTCCATGCTTCTGCCTGTGTTCCTGCCCTTTAATCTGGCGAAGGCAGGGCTGAACGGTGCGCTGACCTTGTTGCTGTATAAACCCTTTGTGACCATGTTGCGGATGCTACACTTCGCTGAACCCAGCGTACAGCCCACTGGTTCCCGCCGGGTGAGCGTATTTTCCATTCTGGTGGCAGCCTTCCTGCTGATCACCTGTGTGGCATTCATTGTTGTACACTAAGGCAACGTTGCACATAGTTTGACTGACGGCTTTGCACGGTATTGTCTGAACCACATAAACCAGAACCCCTCCGCATATATTGATGACGGAGGGGTTCTTTTTATGAAACGGTATATTTGCCTGTTGGCAGTATTTTTGATGGGATGCACCCCCGGAACCGGCAGAATCACTCCCGGCATGGGTATGCGTCTGGAGCTTCAGGAGCAGACAGCAGAGCAGCTGCATCTTCCTGTGCAGCAGTCCGGATCTCCGGTGGTTGCGGCATGGCTGACGGCGGTTTCTCTGTCGGACATGCTCAAGGGGGCTACGGAAGCGGCATATCGTGCCGCTGTACACCAGGAGCTGACCTGGCTATGTGAGAATGGTTTTACGGATGTGTTCGTGCAGGTGCGCAGCAATGGAGACGCCTATTACCGATCCCGGGTGTATCCCAGGGCTGCATCCTGGAGCCAGGATTTTGACCCGTTTCAGGTGTTCCTGGAGGAAAATCAGCAGGTAGGCTTGCAGGTGCATGCCTGGATCAATCCCTACCGGTGCCAGACCGCCGGGCAGATGTTGAAGATTCCGGATACATATCCCACCCGTATGTGGGCACAGGAACAGGCAGAACCCATTGTACAGGTGTCCGGCAGATGGTATCTGAACCCGGCAGATGCGCATGCTCAGGCACTGATCTGTACGGGGGCACAGGAGCTTCTGGACGGGTATGACATCGCCGGGCTGCACATTGACGACTACTTTTACCCCACCACGGAGCCGGAGTTGGACGCCGCTGCCTTTGCCGCATCCCGGTCGGAGGATCTGACAGCATGGCGTACAGAGCAGGTAAACACGCTTGTAGCCGCTCTGTATGCCCAAGCCCATGCAGCAGACAGGATCTTCAGCATCAGCCCCCGGGGAGATCCCGCAGCCAGCGCACAGCTGCTGTATGCAGACCCGGAGACCTGGTGCAGTCAGTCGGGCTACTGTGACTGGATCCTACCGCAGCTATACTATGGCTTTGACAATGAGACCTGCGGTTTTGCGGAGATGCTTGCCCTTTGGCAGGGGATGGTGCAAACCGATGGGGTGCGGCTGATCCCCGGCATCTGTACCTACAAGGTGGGACAGGCAGACGACTGGGCAGGCACCGGCAGAATGGAATGGCTCACAGAGCAGGAGATCCCGGCACGGCAGGCTGCTGCAGTGCTGGAGGCAGGGCTGAACGGGGTGGCAGTATACAGCAGTGCCTCCACCCGGGAACTGGATGCTCCGGAGATGGAGGCGCTGAAACAACAGCTATGCAGGTTTACGCAAGAGCCGCCTTGAGGGCGTCCACCATGTCAGTGCGCTCCCAGGCAACCTGTAAGTCCTCACGACCCATATGACCATATGCAGCCAGCTGCCGGTACTGGGGCTTCTTCAGCTTCAGCTTGCGGATGATAGCAGCTGGTCGCAGGTCAAACACCTTGTCCACAGCCTTTGCAATGGCGCTTTCGTCCGCCTTGCCGGTGCCGAAGGTGTCCACCAGAATGGAAACCGGCTTTGCCACGCCGATGGCGTAAGCCAGCTGCACCTCGCACTTGTCTGCCAGTCCTGCGGCGACAATGTTCTTGGCAATGTACCGTGCTGCGTATGCGGCGGAGCGGTCAACCTTTGTGGGATCCTTGCCGCTGAAAGCGCCGCCCCCGTGCCGGGAATAGCCCCCGTAGGTGTCCACGATGATTTTTCTGCCGGTCAGACCGCTGTCCCCCTGGGG
>NZ_FR894900.1:18711-37969 GCF_000434255.1 Ruminococcus sp. CAG:379
TGTCCCCCTGGGGGCCGCCGATGACGAACCGACCAGTGGGATTGATGTAGAACTTGGTGTCAGCGTCCATCAGTTCCGCCGGGATTACCGGCTTGATTACGTATTCCAGAATATCCTCCCGGATCTGTTCCAGTGGGATCTCCGGGGCATGCTGGGAAGAAACCACAATGGCATCCAGCCGAGCCGGTTTGCCGTCATCGTATTCCACGGTCACCTGGGTCTTGCCGTCCGGCCGCAGATACCGGAGGGTGCCGTCTTTCCGGACAGCGGTCAGCTGCATGGCAAGCCGATGGGCCAGGGAAATGGGCATGGGCATCAGCTCCTTGGTTTCGTTGCAGGCGTAGCCAAACATAATCCCCTGGTCGCCGGCACCGTTTCCCGCGTCTGCATCCTCACCCTCCTTGGACTCCAGCGCCTCGTTGACACCCATGGCAATGTCGCAGGACTGCTCATCCATGGATGTGAGAATGGAGCAGGTATGACCGTCAAAGCCGTACTTTGCCCGGTCGTAGCCAATGTCTACGATCACCTCCCGGGCGATTCGGGGGATGTCAATGTCCGCCTTGGTGCTGATCTCGCCCATGCACAAGACCATACCGGTGGTGCAGCAGGTTTCACAAGCCACTCTGCCCTCCGGATCCTGTTCCAGGATCGCATCCAGAATGGCATCGGAGATCTGGTCACAGATCTTGTCCGGATGTCCCTCAGTGACAGATTCGGACGTAAAAAATTTTTTCATGTTTGCATTCCTCCATACAATAAAAAGAGCGCTCAATATGAGCGCTTGTGAGTTCTGTATTCACAAACCTCATCTCTCGGATGCTGTGCATCCGCAGGAATTAGCACCTTTCTCGAAAACGAGCGGTTGCCGGGCGTCACAGGACCAGTTCCTCAGCCTCTCTTGATAAGGGTATAGATTTATTATAGCACAGGATTCGACATCTGTCAAGTAGAAAGGAAGGGTCATTCATGCGTATTCTTACGATCGTTGCTGCTTTTGCAGCCTGCTTCACGCTGCTGCCTGCCGCTGTGCTGCTGACGGGCAGGGGAGCGTCGGCGGAATCCGCCCCCAGGCAGCCGGATTCCTCTGAAGTATCCGGCACCGAGCCCATACAGTCCTCAGTTTCTCTGGAGGATTACAGGGTGCTGGATATTACCACCGGCTCCGTGGAAGCCGTGTCCGTCCGGGACTATGTGATCGGCGCTGTATGCGCTGAAATGCCTGCCACCTTTGAGCCGGAGGCGCTGAAGGCCCAGGCGGTTGCCGCCCATACCTATGCGGAACGGCAGCGCAGGAGTGAGGCGCAGTCCCCAACGGCAGAACTATCCGGGGCGGATTTCTCCAATGACAGCCGTCACTACCAGGCGTTCTATACCCTGGATCAGATCAAGGGTTTTTACGGAGACAGCTTTGATGTGTACTACCCCAAGGTGGAGGCGGCGGTGGATGCGGTACTGGAGGAGATCCTTTGCTATCAGGATGCCCCCATCATTGCGGCGTTCCACTCCCTTTCCACCGGGGTCACGGAGGATGCCGCCCAGGTCTGGGGCAGCGCCGTACCCTATCTGGTGCCGGTGGACAGTCCGGCGGATTGTGATGCGCCCAAGTACCGGGAGGAGGTGACGCTGACGGCGGATGTGGTAAAGGAAAAGCTGCTGACGGCGGTGCCGGAGCTGAAATTGTCCGACCAGCCCGGGGATTGGTTCGGCGAAGCGAAACGGACGGATTCCGGTACAGTCTGCACCATGCAGGTGGGGGATCAGTCCCTGGGAGGGCAGACCCTTCGTGGGGCATTCGGTCTGCGTTCGGCGGCATTTACCCTGTCCCTGGAGGGGGACAGCTTTACCTTTGTGACCAAGGGCTATGGGCACTGCGTGGGGATGAGTCAGTACGGCGCCAACGCCATGGCGGCGGAGGGCAGTAGCTATGCGGACATCCTTGCCCATTACTATCCGGGCACGGAGCTGAAAGATTGCCGGGCATAAAAAAAGCAGACGATGCAATATCGTCTGCTTTGCCTGTTTTATTTGTTTTCCAGACCCTTCATCAAAGCGTCTACGATCTCTGGATACTCCCACTTCATAGCGGCACGGTTGTACAAGCCGAATGCCTCCCCGGAATTGAAGGCGTTGTTGTCCCACCAGATGCAGGGGATGCCCACCTTGGATGCTGCGGAGGTGTAGGCGGTTGCCCACTCACAGCGATCCTGCGTATTGTACTTGTTCCGGGCACCGAACTCGCCGATGATGACGGCGTGTCCCTTTTGCAGGAAGTATTGGTTCAGCGTCTGCATCAGGGTTTCGATCTGAGCAGCGTCCCCGACCGGGTCATAATCAAAGGTGCCCTTGGCGTTCAGGGCGAAATTATAGGGGGTATATGCATGGATGGAAACAATGATCTTATCATCCTCCGGAATCACAAATTCGCTGAGTACATCCGTTGTGGTTGCAGCCGCATAAGTGGGGATCATGACGCAGCGCTTGGGATTGTTGCCGCCGCTGTTCCGGATGGTATCCACAAAGGCAGCGTTTAGCTGGTTGATCACATCCCGTGCCTCCGGGTTGCCGCCGCTCCATTCGCTGGGGGTATCCACCATGCGAGGTTCGTTCATGCCCTCAAAGATCAGATGCTCGTCATAGCCCTCAAACCGGGCAGCAATCTGCTTCCAGATGGCAACCAGTTCCGCCTTGGCAGGCTCCAGATTGTCATAGGAGGGGAAGTGCCAGTCCTCGTGGTGCAGGTTGATGATACAGTACAGGTCGTTGTTGATGACGTAATTCACAACCTCCTGCACCCGGTTGAGCCACTCCTCGTTGATCTTGTAATCCGGTGCGTCTCCCAGATGCCCTGTCCAGGTTACGGGAACCCGGATCACATTAAAGCCCTTTTCCTTTACCGCCTTGATCATATCCTCGGTGGTCTTGGGATTGCCCCAGCTGGTCTCTGCGCTGAGGGGGTCATCCTTGGTACCGCCGGTGGCATCCAGGGTGTTGCCCAGACTCCAGCCGATCTTCAGCTCCTGTACCAACTGGGTGCCGGTCAGATCCCGCATTTCCTTGATCTTATTTTCTTCTTCCTTCTTGCCGCAGCCTGCCAGCAGACTCATGCCCATGACGCCGGTCAGGCACAGAGCCGCCAGCTTTTTTAGATGTGATTTGATCATATTTCCCCCTTATTTTCTTTACGCAGTGACAATCTTGCTTGCCTGCTGCAAATTCAGCTTTTCTACCGCTGCTTCACGCATCTTGTACTTGAGGATCTTGCCGGCTGCATTCATAGGGAACTCGGTAACGAAGTCCACATACCGGGGTACCTTGTGCTTTGCCATATGATCCAGTACATACTGCTTGATCTCTTCCTCGCTGCTGGTTTCCCCGTCATTGAGGATGATGCATGCCATGATTTCCTCGCCGTACTGCTTGTCCGGCACGCCGATTACCTGTACATCCTTTACCTTCGGATGGGTGTAGAGAAAGTCCTCGATCTCCTTGGGGTAAATATTCTCGCCGCCCCGGATGATCATATCCTTGATTCTGCCGGTGATCTTGTAGTAGCCCTTCTTGGTACGCCGTGCCAGGTCGCCGGTGTGGAGCCAGCCGTTTTCATCGATGGCGGCAGCAGTTGCCTCCGGCATCTTGTAGTAGCCCTTCATGATATTGTAGCCCCGGGCAACGAATTCGCCGTCCACCTCGTCCGGAAGATCCTCGTTGGTTTCCGGATCCACGATCTTGCACTCTACGCCGAAGATGGGGCCGCCCACGGTGTTGACACGATCCTCAATGGAGTCGGTGGTCTTACTCATGGTAGTTGCCGGGGAAGCCTCGGTCTGCCCGTAGGTAATGCAGATCTCGTCCATGTGCATCTTCTCGATCACATCCTGCATGGTCTTGATGGGGCAGGGGGAACCTGCCATAATGCCGGTACGCATGTGGGAGAAGTCGGTCTTTTCAAAGTCCGGATGCCCCAGCATAGCGATGAACATGGTGGGCACTCCGTGGAATGCGGTGATCTTCTCCTTGTTGATGCAGGCAAGTCCCTTTCTGGGTGAGAATGCGGTGATGGGAGACATGGTGGTGCCGTGGGTGACGGATGCGGTCATTGCCAGAACCATGCCGAAGCAGTGGAACATGGGCACCTGGATCATCATCCGGTCTGCGGTGGACAGATCCATGCAGTCGCCGATGGCCTTACCATTGTTGACCACGTTGTAGTGGGTCAGCATAACGCCCTTGGGGAAGCCGGTGGTACCGGAGGTGTACTGCATGTTGCACACATCGTTCTTGTCGATGGTGCGGCGGCGCGCCTCTACCTCGCTGTAGGGAACCTGCTCTGCCAGCTTGATTGCCTCATCCCAGGTGTAGCAGCCCGGCTGCCTGGAGTCGGTGGTAATGATATTCTTCAGGAAGGGGAACTTCTTGGATTCCAGCTTGCCCGGTTCACAGGTTGCAAGCTCCGGACAGAGCTCCTTCATGATGCCCACGTAGTCAGAATCCTTGTAGCCGTCGATCATGACCAGGGTGTGGGTATCGGACTGCCGCAGCAG
Organism: Ruminococcus sp. CAG:379; assembly: GCF_000434255.1. Taxonomy (NCBI): domain Bacteria; kingdom Bacillati; phylum Bacillota; class Clostridia; order Eubacteriales; family Oscillospiraceae; genus Ruminococcus; species Ruminococcus sp. CAG:379. The sequence continues at coordinate 23,256 of NZ_FR894900.1, forward strand.
ATATTCTGCCTCGTGAATCTTATATGCGGTATTGACGGTAACCAGTACTGCGCCGATCTTGGTGGTTGCCCAGAAGGTAATGTACCATGCAGGCACGTTGGTTGCCCAGATGGCAACGTGATCCCCCTTGCGCACGCCCATGGCGATCAAAGCCCGGGCAAAGGTGTCCACATCACTGCGGAATTCCGGATAGGTTCTGGTGTAATCCAGCTCCGTGTAGCGGAACGCATACTGGGTGGGGAATTCCTCACACACACGGTCCAGCACATCCGGGAAGGTGTAGTCAATGAGCCGCTCCTTGGGCCAGATATACTTGCCGGTTTTCCGGCTGTTGTCCTGGAGCGGGTGCTTATGCTTTCTGCGAAAGGGACGCATAAATTCTGCATACTGGGGGAATACCACGCCGGCATCCAGCAGATTGGGCATCCACAGCTTGACCCATTCCAGGGATACATAGCCGGTGTACTGGATGGACTGGAGGGCTTCGATCATCTTCTGGATGGGCAGATCGCCTTCGCCCATCATCTTGTAGACCACCTTGCCGTTTTCCATCACGCTGTCCTTGATGTGGACGTACTTGATCAGTTCTCCAAGGTTTGCAACTGTCTGCTCCGGGGATTCACCGGCAAACCGATAGGGGTGATGCATATCCCACAAAGCAGCGATCTTGTGGCTGTTTACGCTGTCCAGCAGTGCTCTGAGCCGGTGGGTATCGCTGTAAACACCGTTGGTTTCCACCAACAGGGTCACATCATACTGCGCTGCAATGGGCGCCAGCTTCTTGAGTTGCTCTGCTACATAGGAATCATCCACTTCTCCGTTGGGTGCAGCCTCCAGATCCGCCAGAACCCGGATATAGGGGGCGTTGATCTGCTGCGCCAGCTTGCAGTATTCGGTCAGTTCCGCAATGGTTTCTGCTTCCTTTTCCTTGAACTTCAGGCAGCAGCCGGAGGAAAGGCAGGGGATCTCAATGTTCAGTGCCTTCAGCTTTGCCATGGTCTTGGGGCGGTTTGCCTCAGTAAAGGGCATTGCCTTGTAAGCGGCAAAGTCATCGCCCATGCCCCGGATCTCGATGCCGTCAAAGCCAAGATCCTTTGCCATGGAGTAAATATCCACCCAGGAATAATCCGGACAGGCGATTGTTGAAAAACTGATCTTCATAACGAAAGTCTCTCCTTATTTTTGATGATCCTTCTGACGGATCTGGGCACGCTTGATCTTGCCGCCCAGGGTCTTGGGGAGTTCATCTACATATTCAATGATACGGGGGTATTTGTAGGGGGCTGTTACATGCTTTACATGGTTCTGCAGCTCCTTGGTCAGCTCCTGGCTGGCAGTATAGCCCTTTGCCAGGACGATGGTTGCCTTTACTACCTGTCCACGGATGGGATCCGGTGCGGCAGTGATGGCGCATTCTACAACAGCCGGATGCTCGATCAGCGCACTTTCAACCTCAAAGGGTCCGATCCGGTAGCCGGAGCACTTGATGACATCATCGTTTCTGCCAACGAACCAGTAGTAGCCGTTGGAATCACGCCAAGCCATGTCGCCGGTGTTGTAATTCTTGCCGCCCAGAACCTTTTCTGTCAGCTCCGGGTTCTTGTAATAGCCGGTGAACAGACCTACCGGGAAGGATTTGTCGATATCACAGATGGAAATGGTGCCTTCCTCGCCGTCGTCACACAGGTTACCTTCACTGTCCAGCAGCTGAATGTTGAACAGGGGGGAGGGCTTGCCGGTGGAGCCGGGCTTGGGGTCGATCCACTTGAAGTTTGCAATCAGAACCGGGCCTTCTGTCTGCCCGAAGCCTTCCCGCATCTTCAGACCGGTCAGATCGTAGATCTTGCGGAATACCTCCGGATTCAGAGGCTCTCCGGCATTGCAGAAGTTTTCAATGCTGGACAGGTCAAACTTGGACATATCCTCCTGTAGCATGAACCGGTACATGGTGGGCGGTGCGCAGAAGGTGGTGATCCGGTACTTGCTGATCTTCTCCAGCAGCTTCAGGGGGATGAACTTGTCCATATCGTAGCAGAAGATGACTGCACCGCAGATCCACTGACCGTAGATCTTGCCCCAGCCGAACTTTGCCCAGCCGGAGTCGGATACGCTCATATGCAGCTTGTTTTCCTGCACCTGCTGCCAGTACTTCGCGGTGATGATGTGTCCCAGAGGGTGTGCAAAGTTGTGGCGAACCATCTTGGGCATGCCGGTGGTGCCGGAGGTGAAGTATACCAGCATGATATCATCCCAGCGGGTGGCAGCCTCCCCGGTGGGGCGCTCAAAGGTATCCGGGAACTTGGCAATTTCCTCCTCCAGGTATGCCCAGCCTTCCCGCTTTTCTGCTACCATGATCTTATACTGGAGGGTGTCAATCTGGGGGAATGCTGCATTGACCTGGTTCATTACAAAGTCATCGTTGACGCAGATGATTGCCTTGACGCCGGCAGCATTGCCCCGGTATACAATGTCCTTGGTGGTCAACTGCAGGGTGCCCGGGATCAGCGTTGCGCCGATCTTGTGCAGGGCAACCGCACAGATCCAGTACTCCCAGCGGCGGCGCAGGATCATCATCACCACATCGCCCTTTTGGATGCCCAGGCTTACAAAGTAGTTTGCCGCCTGGTTGGACAGCTTCTTGATATCGGTAAAGGTGAAGCGGCGTTCCTCATCGTGGTCATTGCACCAAACCAGTGCCAGCTTGTCCGGCTCCTGCTTTGCCCATTCATCTACGATGTCAAAGCCGAAGTTGAAGTTCTCCGGAACGTTGATCTTGAAATTTTCCTTAAAATCCTCATAGGAATCGAAGTCGATCCGCGGTAGGTATCGGTCTAGCAGCATATTATAATTACTTCCTCTCTTATATGTGGGTTATTCAGCGATCACGGTCAAAAATCTTGCCTTGGAGTCGCCCACGCAACGCTGACCGTGGGGGTAGGTGGGGTTAAAGTAGATGGAGTCGCCCTCGTTCAGGATGATCTCCTTGTCTTCAAACACAACGGCAACACTGCCCTTGAGCACCAGATTGAACTCCTGACCCGCATGGGTTACCAGGGAAGCAGGCGCATCGGTCGGATCCAGTGTAACCAGCAGGGGCTGCATGATCTTGTCGGTATAACGGAACGCCAGATCCTTGTAGCGGTAGCCTTCATACCGGCTGAAGCTCATGCCATGCCCCCGGCGGACGACGTGATATGTATCCAGTCTTGCAGGAGAACCTGTGACCAGCTCTGTAAAATCGACCTTAAACATTTTGGAAATTTCGTAAATGGTGCTGATGGGGAAATTGCCTTCTGTTTCGTAGCCGATGTAGGTTTCTTCAGAAATGCCCAGCTCCTTTGCCAGCTGTGCGGTGGAATAGTCGCAAACCTCCCGTAGCTCCCGGATGCGGTTTGCGATTTCACTGATTTCGCTTTGCATAGTAGTTCCTCCTTTTTGATGTCCCTTATGCGGGCAAATAAAAAAACGGTTAAAAGCATACGCCTTTAACCGTTATTGACCATTCTATCAGAACAGGGCGCAATTCCAGCGGAACAGCGCAGCTCCGATCATGCACATAACAGAGGGCGCACAGTATTCTTCAGACGCACGACTGCTAGGTTCACGACGAAAAACTGTGCCATGGTGGTTCCTCCTCCTGTAAAATTATGAGCATGTTTTTATTATACGAGCATGTGCCGGATTTGTCAAGAGCTTTTTGTGTTTTTATCACTTTTCACAGGAAAACAGGGAAAAAAGCCTGCATCCTTGTCAAAAGTTATTCATCAGCTGTTTGTAATCCTCCAGGGAATAGGAGTGCGTATCGGTGTCCGGGCTGCTGCTCCGCTTTGCCCGGGCGGCATCCACCGCCTCCCGGCTGGTCAGCCCCTCGTTCTCCCAGGTGGCAAGAATTTTGTCGATGTAGGAGAAATTCAGCTTGTCAATGGATTCCACGCAGAGCTCGTAGGCGTAGGTGATCATCTCCAGCTTATAGCCCTTACGCTGCCACTGGTCGATGAATGCCTGCTGCTTGGTGGTGGGGCGGCGCTGCATTTCAAACGCCCGCATGATATCCGCAGTAAAGGTGCGCTGCGCCGTCAGTGCCTGTACCTCCTGCTGGGCACGCTGGAAGGTGAGAATATCCCGCTCCTGCCAGCTGACTGCAACGGTTTCAATGTAGCGTACATGGGGCTTCTCGATGGAAATGCAGTACCCGATCAGCATCAGGATCACATCCGGCCCAAGTCCCAGATAGTCTCGCATCCACAGCAGGGAGCGCTGCTCCGTGGGAGTCAGCATCCGGTGAAACTGCTGCTCCGCCATGTCGAACAGGCTCTTGATCTCCCTGGATTCCTGGATCCGGGCAGCAAGCTCTGAGGGGGTGGGCAGGAAGCCGGCGCTGGAGCGCTGGGCAAAGGGCTTGGGCACCTCCGTAGCAGGCTGGGGTGTGGGGGCTGCCGGTGCCGGAGCAGGCGCATTTTGCCGGACTGGCTCCTGGGGCTGTGCCGTGCCGGATCGCTCCAGAATATTGGCCTGCTCCCAGAACAAAAAAGCATCTTCCACCTGTTCCCTGGAGATGGAGAGTGCCTCCCCGATGGCTTCATCGGTCAGGGCTTCGTTGCCGTGTCGCAGCAGGTACAGCAGTACCCGGAGGGCGTCCGGAGATGCAAGCTTTAAAAAGTGATCTGCAACCGCATTGGGAACCGGGAACATCTGGTTCCATGCGCCGCAGTGAAGCTGAAAATCCATGATAGGCTCCTATTCGTGTTTGAGCTTTTCTGCCTGGGTAGCCTGTAGGTACCGGGCACACAGGGCGTCTGCATCCACCGGCTGGGCATGCCGGGCGGCAAGGGCGATTCCGGCTGCGGACTGGAGCAGCAGATGGGGAGGAGCCTGGATCAGCCCAGGTTCTGCTTCCAGCAGCATGACTGCACCGTCTCCGCATACAGTTACCGGTTGGGGCAGGGTGCGGAGCTGTTCCAGCAGCTGTTCCTGGGGTAGGATGGCATCCTCCGTCAGCCGGGTGATCTCCCTGCCGTCCGAGGAAAAAATGCCGCAGTAGTGAAGCTGCTGCCGGGCGTGAATGGCGCAGCAGAGGGTGCCCCGGGTGCCAAGCAGATTGTACGCCATGCCCTCCAGGGTGGAGATGCCGGCGCAGGGCTTGCCCAGGGCAAACGCCATGCCCTTGACGGCGGAGATGCCGATTCGCAGACCTGTGTAGGAGCCGGGGCCGTCCGCAACCGCAAACAAGTCGATCTCCTCCAGGGTCACCCCTGCATTGTCCAGCAGCTGCCGGCAAAGGGGTAGCATGACCTGGGAATGGGTGCGCAGGGTGTACAGGGACACCTGTGCCCGCAGGGTGCTGTCCTCCAGCAGGGCTGCGGAGGCGGTATGTCCCGATGTGTCAATCGCCAGGATCAGCAAAGCGGTCATCTCCTTCTATGGTAATGATACGGGTGTCCCCCGCTCCGTAGGCAATGCCGATCCGCAGACACTGCTCCGGCAGGGCGTAGGGGATGTTTTCCGACCACTCGATGGCAAACACCGAGTCAGACAGGGGGTAATCATAAAAGCCGGTGGATTCCAGTGCCTCCGGCAGGGTGATCCGGTACATGTCAAAATGGTACAGGGGTGTGGTGCCTGGCTTTCCCAGGTATTCGTTCACCAGGGCAAAGGTGGGGGAATGCACCTCGTCCGGCAGTCCCATGCCCCGGGCGATGCCCCGGGTAAAGGTGGTTTTTCCGGCACCCAGCTCTCCGGTATAGGCGATCACGTCCCCCTTACGCAGCAGCCTGCCGATGGCTTCCGCAAGGGCGATGGTTTCCTCCGGGCTGTGGGTGATAATCTGCCGCATCATCAGAACAGTCCGGTGATGCAGCCGTTGTTGTCGCAGTCGATGCGCAGAGCGGCAGGCTCCTTGGGCAGACCCGGCATGGTCATAATATCTCCGGTGAGGGCAACCACGAACCCGGCGCCGGAGGACAGCCGCAGATCCCGGACGGTAATGCTGAAATGTTTGGGCTTGCCCAGCAGTGCGGGATTGTCGGACAGGGAGTACTGGGTCTTGGCGATGCAGACCGGAATATTTCCAAAGCCCAGCCCTTCGATCTCCTTGATGGCCTTTTCTGCCTGTGCCGTATACACCACATCATCCGCCCGGTAGATCTCGGTGGCAATGATACGGATCTTTTCCTTGATGGGCAGCATTTCATCGTACAGGGGACGGAATTCGCTCTCTGCCTCGCTGCACATGTCGATGGTCTCGCAGACCCGCTTTGCAAGCTCCAGTCCGCCTTCGCCGCCCTTGGCAAAGACCTCACACAGAGCGCAGTCTACGCCCATCTTCTTGCAGAAATTCTGCATCAGAGCGATCTCCTCCTCCGTGTCAGAGTAGAACCGATTGATGGCAACCACCACCGGCAGGTGGAACTTATGCATGTTCTCAATGTGGGTCTGTAAATTGACCATGCCCTTTTCCAGTGCCCACAGGTTCTCCTTGGTGAGATCCTCCTTCTTGACGCCTCCGTTGTATTTCATGGCACGAATGGTGGCAACCAGCACCACGCAGGCAGGCTTCAGTTTGCCGAACCGGCACTTGATGTCAAAGAATTTCTCCGCACCCAGATCGGAGCCAAAGCCTGCCTCTGTCACGCAGTAATCCCCCAGCTTCAGCGCCAGCTTGGTGGCACGCAGGGAGTTGCAGCCGTGGGCGATGTTGGCAAAGGGACCGCCGTGAATGAATGCGGGGGTCTGCTCCAGGGTCTGTACCAGATTGGGCTTCAGTGCATCCTTCAGCAGGGCGGTCATGGCTCCCTGGGCACCCAGATCCCGGGCAAAGACCGGCTCGTTTCTGGTGTTGTATGCCACCAGGATATTGCCGATGCGCTCCTTGAGATCCGCCAGGTCGGATGCCAGGCAAAGAATCGCCATGATCTCCGATGCAACCGTAATCTGGAAGCTATCCTCCCGGGGTACGCCGTTTGTCTTGCCCCCCATGCCGACCACCGTATACCGGAGCGCCCGGTCATTCATATCCATACAGCGCTTGAACAGGATCCGCCGCTGGTCAATCTGCAGCTGGTTGCCCTGCTGCATGTGGTTGTCGATCATGGCGCACAGCAGGTTGTTTGCCGCCGTGATGGCGTGCATGTCACCGGTGAAGTGCAGGTTGATGTCCTCCATAGGAAGTACCTGGGAGTAACCGCCGCCGGCTGCGCCGCCCTTGATGCCGAATACAGGACCCAGGGAAGGCTCACGCAGCGCCAGCATGGTTTTCTTCCCCAATCGGGTCATCGCCTGTGCCAGACCTACGCTGACCGTGGTCTTGCCCTCTCCGGCAGGGGTGGGGTTGACTGCCGTCACCAGAATCAGCTTCCCGTTCGGCTTCCGTTCCAGCTTTTTGAACAGGGCTTCGGAAAGCTTTGCCTTGTATTTTCCGTAATACTCCAGGTCATCCTCCTGGATTTCTATCTTCTCTGCGATGTTGCGAATGGGCAGCAGCTCCGCCTGCTGTGCAATCTCAATATCCGTCAGCATATGTACACGCCTCCACTCTCTGTATTTGCTGCATTGCAGCAGATACACTTATTATAGCATTTCCCGGCGGAAAATGCAACACATGCTTTGTGGGGGATGCCTTGCATTTTTCCGCTCCATCCGATATAATAGAAACAGAACGAGTTCGAGAACGGAAACGGAGGGGGATTCATGCATCCCTGGAAGCATTTTTGTACCATTACCCGGCACCGGCATCAGGTAATCCGGCATTGCCAGAAAGCGGGTATTCTCTGGCAGGGGCTGCGGCATGACCTGTCCAAGTATACTCCCACGGAATTCATTCCCGGCGCCCGGTATTATATCGGCACCCGGAGCCCCAACGAGGGGGAGCGGCAGGACAAGGGCTACTCCCTTGCCTGGATGCACCACAAGGGGCGGAACCGCCATCATTTCGAGTACTGGACGGACTATGTGCCTCCGACCCGGAAGATGCAGCCGGTGCCCATGCCCGCCCGGTATGTGGCGGAAATGTTCTGTGACCGGGTGGCAGCCAGCAAGATCTATCTGGGGGAGCAGTATTCCAACGATGCGCCCCTGGCATATTTTCTCCGGGGAAAGCCCGGCAGAATGATCCATCCGGATACCTCTGACCAGTTGGAGCGGCTGCTGACCATTCTGGCACAGGAAGGGGAGGGTGCCGCCTTTGCAGCAGTGCGGCAGATGGTGAAGAAAGCAAAGCAAGGAAAGGAGCCGGGACGGCATGAATAAATACGAACAGTTTCAGGAGGCTATGCGTACCATCCAGGCACGGCGCATGGCGGCAAACGCCCTGGCGGAGGCACGCACCAGGGAAGTGAACGAACGCTTCCCCCAGATCCGGGAGATCAACAGCCGTCTGTCGGATACGGCAATGGAGCTGTTTCATGTGCTGCAGGCTGGGGGGGATACCCAGGANNNGGGGGGATACCCAGGAGCGGATCGAGCAGATCCGCCGCCGGAATCTGGAAGGGCAGCGGATCGTCCGGCAGATGCTCCTTGCCAACGGCTTGCCAGAGGATTATCTGGAGCTGCACTATACCTGCCCCAAATGCGATGACACGGGCTATGCCAACGGGAGCTACTGTGACTGTCTGAAGCGGGAGCTGGGCAGACTTGCTATTGAGGAGATGAACCGGCATGCCCAGGTGAAGCTGTGCAGCTTCGACAGCTTTTCTCTGGAGTATTACCGGAACGATCCGGCATGCTACGAGACCATGCGCCGGATCCTTGCCTTCTGCAAGCGGTATGCAGCCCAGTTTGATTCCCATGCCCCCAGTCTGCTGCTGTCCGGCAACACGGGGCTTGGCAAGACCCATCTGTCCCTTGCCATTGCCAGCGAGGTGATGCAGAAGGGGTATGGGGTGCTGTACGATTCGGTCATCAACCTGCTGCGCCGGGTGGAGCGGGAGCATTTCGGCAGAGGCGAGGCAGGGGCGGATACCCTGGAGATTCTGCTGACCTGTGATCTGCTGATCCTGGACGATCTGGGTGCAGAATTTGACAGCAGCTTTTATGTGTCCACTGTGTACAACATCATCAACACTCGGCTCAACTGCGGCCTGCCCACCATCATCAGCACCAATCTGACTCATGAGCAGGTGCAGCGCCGGTATGAGGACCGGATCGTGTCCCGGCTCTTTGCCACCTATACGGGGCTGCATTTTGTGGGAACGGATGTGCGGCTGCAAAAGGCAAAGAAAGCTGCCCAGCAGAATGTATGATGCCATATAAAAAAATACATGGAAACCGCCGCTGTACAGATAATACAGCGGCGGTTTGTTTGTATATTCTGTTGTTATCTTGCGCCCTTACGCTTGAGTACCACAGCAATGGTGGAGAAAAACAACTTGCAGTCCAGACCAAGGCTTCTGGTACGGATGTATCGCACGTCGGATTCCACCCATTCGTCAAATGCCATATCGCTTCTGCCCTCGCACTGACAAATGCAGGACAGACCGCCCTTGACCATCAGACGCTCCATCTGGGCAGGGGTATACAGCACCACTTCCCGGGGAAGGGGCGGACGGGGACCGATCAGGGACATATCTCCCTTAAGCACATTGAACAGCTGAGGCAGCTCATCAATGGAGGTTTTGCGGATAAAACCACCGATCCGGGTGATTCGGGGATCGTGCTTGCTTTTAAAAGCAATGCCGTCACATTCGTTTTCCTTCTGGACTTCTTCAAAGCGCTTTTCAGCGTCCATGCACATGGAGCGGAATTTGTACATGCGGAAAGGCGTTCCGTTTTCCGTCAGTCGAACCTGGGAAAATATCGGGTTTCCCTTATCCTCTATGTAGATAATAGCGGCAACGATCAGTCCCGGGATCAAAAGGAACAGAATGCCCAGTGCGGAAAGTACAACGTCAAGAATCCGCTTGACTGCCCGGTATGCAGCGGATCCTGCTGGCTTCAGCGTACTGTGCTTCAGCGTTTCCTGAATGCCTGTGCAAAGCAGATTCAATGCATTTTCGTCAAACTCCAAGATGGGGTACTGGGTGATCCCCTCCTGATTGGTTTGCAATGCCTCTATGGTAACTTCGGTGATCATATTTTCTGTCATACTGGTCTGTTCCAGACCGGTACTGTTCGTTATCATGTACTCGCCCCCAAATATAGCATCGAGTTCCCTTTTAAAATTGGGTTGCTCATTATGTATAGTATATCAAAATATATATCTGTTTATTTTGATTTACATATGCAGACCAAAGCAGTATATGCCGAATGTTTGTCCGTTGTTCAAAAGCGAATGCGGACGATGCGCTGCGTCCGCATAAATAATCATGTGTCTATTATAACGTATTTCGGTGGGAAAGTCAAATAAATACGCTTGAATTAACATGGCTCTCTGAAAATTCGTCATATTGTACGATATCTTACGTTGCTTGTATTACACAATTCACACTGCCCTTTTATATCCTATCAAGAAAGCAGGTTTGTCAGTAGAAAGTGTTGTCGATTTTTTTGACAACACTCTGACGGATATGCTATAATGAAAGTCAGGTGGTGAGTATGGAAATGAAATGTAAAAAACCAACGGTGCTGTATGGACTGATCGTTCTGACGATATGCTTTATCTGGGGCAATTCCCTGATGCCAGCTTCTGTTTCCGGTGCCATCAGCGGCAAGGCGGCGGAGCTGCTGTCCCATATCATTTCCCTGCCTGTAAGCCCGGAAGGGAACGCCTCCGACGGGGTGCTGCGCAAGCTTGCCCACGGCACGGAATTTTGCATACTGGGCATAGAACTGGCAGCATTGCTGCATCAAGCATGGAAACAGCATTGGGAGCGGCTTATCCTGTGCGGTGTGGGGACGGCGCTGCTGGACGAAACCATCCAGCTGTTTGTTGCCGGAAGATCCGGTATGATCAAGGACGTATGGATTGATCTTGGGGGCTATACAGTGGGTGCGGCGATATGTCTGCTGCTGTGTACCCGGCTGCATGGGACTCACCCCAGGGTCAGATGATTGCCCAGAAAACGGAATTCGCTCAGGGAGCCGGCCAGGTCAGCCAGCAGCGCATTTACCCTGGGGTCCAGTACATTGCCGCTGAAGTCCAGATAGAATCGCACATCAAAGCTGCCGTCCGCCACCGGGCGGCTTTCCAGTTTTTGCAGATCCAGCCCGTTTGCCGCAAATTTATTCAGCATCCGGGACAGACTTCCCGCCCGGTTTGGCAGCTCCGCAATGATGGAGATGGTATCTGCCTGTTCCGGGATCAGGCATTCCTTTGAAAAGCAGATGAACTTGGTCACGTTTTCCCTGGCGTCCGCAATGTCCGGGCGCAGGATCCTCAGTCCGTACTGCTCTGCGCACCGGGGGCTGCATACAGCTGCATAGGGCAAGGGGGACTGGGCGACAAACCGGGCTGCCGTTGCGGTATTGCTGTAGGACAACTGCTCCAGTCCGCTTTCCCGGAGAAAGCCGCTGCATTGCTGCAAGGCCTGGGGATGGGAGCAGACGGTGGTCAGCTTTGCCGGATCCATGTCCTTCCGGATCGCCAGACAGTGCCGGATCTCCAGATTTACCGTGGCAGCAATGTAGCCCACCTGTTGGTGCAGCAGCTCATAGGTGGGAATCACCGTGCCGGTGGTGGTGTTCTGGATGGGCAGGATGCCAAAGTCGATCTCTCCGGAGCCAACTGCTTTGCATACATCCCCGAAGGTGGCGTAGAACTTTGCCTCGGCTCCCGGAAACAGCATCCGCAGGGCGGTCTCGGAATTGGAGCCACGGGTGCCCTGACAGCCTGCCCGGGTACAGGACAGCGTCTTGACCTGCTGAAAAGGAGGCATCCAGGAGGCATCCGCCAGTACCTGCTGCTGGTAGCATTTGCTAATGTCCATAATGGCGGCAAACAGCGCCGCAGCGCTCTGGGACATATCCGGCGGTGCCATATCCCGGATCCGTTGGATGACCTGATCCTCCCGATCCTTCTGAAAAACGGGCATATGGTTTTCTTTCTTGTAAACTCCCACCTGTCTGCAAATGGTCATGCGCTGTGCAAAGGCGCTGAGAATGGTTTCATCCAGCTGGTTGATCTGGGCACGCAGTGCTTGTAAGTCCATAAGGGAGCCTCCCGTTTTTTTCTGATTCTATGCCATTATACCGGATTTCAGAGAAAAAATCAAGGCGCAGCCTGCAAAGCCTTTATGACCGCAGGACAGCCGCTTTTTCGTCAGATTGCATAGAAATCGCCGGGGAATGCAAGGGCATTGCCGGAAATCTTTGTGTGATATGACAGAAACTCTTCCAAAAATCGGAGTACACGGTGGCAGAGACGCTTTGCGGGAGGCGGCAATATGAGAAAAAGTCAGTCCAGCCCTTGAAATACTGTGCGGAAGTATGCTATAATAAATAGTACTATCGTGTGAAGGGTGTGCATTATGCGAATCATCGGCATCGACCCGGGTTATGCCATTGTAGGCTTTGGCGTGCTGGACTACCGGGGCGTGGAATTTACCACTCTGGAATACGGGGCGATTCTGACGGAGGCGCATACGGACTTTCCCCAGCGCCTGGGGAATATTTACGAGGATATGTGCTTTATTCTGGAGCGATTCAAGCCGGATGCCCTTGCCATCGAGCAGCTGTTTTTCTACTCCAACAAGACCACCGGCATCGACGTGGCACAGGCAAGAGGGGTGATCCTGCTTGCTGCCGTGCAGCATGGAGTGCCGATTGCCGAGTATACGCCCTCTCAGGTCAAGCAGGCAGTGGTGGGTTACGGTAAGGCAGAAAAACGGCAGGTTATGGAGATGACCCGGCGGATCCTGCACCTGGAGCAAATTCCTAAGCCGGATGATGCTGCGGATGCACTGGCGCTTGCCATCTGTCACGGTCATTGCAGCCGGGGTGCTCGTTCTCTGACCCAACGCACGGGAAGAATTTAGGGCAACACTGCACAAAGCTTGTGCGGGGCTGCGTTTCATAGGGAGGTGGCACAAGGGTGCTGTACAGCCTGCGAGGCAAATTGATTCACAAAGAACCGGGGCTTGTGGTGATTGAATGCGGGGGCGTTGGCTATGCCTGCCGCACCACCTATGCCGCATCCGGCGGAATCGGCGAAACCGGCAGGGAAGTGTTCCTGTATACATATTTATATGTCCGGGACGAGAATATCGAGCTGTTTGGCTTTTCCGATCAGCAGGAGCTGCGCTGCTTTCAGCTGCTCATCAGCATCTCCGGGGTGGGGCCCAAGGCGGCACTGTCCATTCTTTCGGATCTGGAGCCGACCCGGTTTATGCTGACGGTTGCCGCCGGGGACAGCAAGGTGCTGACGAAGGTCAAGGGCATCGGAGCGAAAACCGCCCAGCGCATCGTGCTGGAACTGAAGGATAAGATCAGCAAGGAGCCGCTGCCCCAGCCGGACGGCAGCTACGAGCCGGTATCCCGGACTGCACAGGGCAGCGTTGCAGAAGCCCTGTCCGCATTGCTGGTGCTGGGGTATACCCAGGGCGAGGTGATGCCCATTCTGGCAACGCTGGACGATCAGCTGCCGGCAGCAGAACTGATCAAGCAAACCCTGCGCACCATCGGCAACAGAAAAAAATAAGGCAATACCGCATAGCGCTTATGCAGTGTATGTGCATTGTGCAGTATTGCCTGAAGCGGCACCGCATGCCGCCTTGGATATTACATGAAGGGAAGGAAAGTTTTCTATGAATCTTGACGAATTGCTGCGGGAGGCCATTGCTCACCCGGAAAAGCGATCCCTGTTCCTGCAGACCCTGATTAAAAGCGATGTGTATGTCATCTGCAAAAATCCGGTGAAGCCCAATCCGGACGGAAGCGTACAGATGGAACTGATCACCACCACCAATCCGGATGGGGATGTGTTCATTCCCTTTTTCACCAGCTTCCGCTCTCTCCAGGTCTTTGCGAAGCGGTATGTGAACTGCTACAAGCTCAACTGTCTGCGGCTGTTTGATCTGATCCAGTCTGCTTCCGCCGTACTGAACCCCAATTCCTACGGCAAGGAATTCTCTCCCCAGGAGATCCAGAGCATTCTGATGATCGCACATAACCTGAACATTCCTGCCATCTCCATGAAAGAGGAGGAAACCATCCAGTACCGGAAGCTGTCCCGTCAGGTACCCTATCTGACCAAGGCTGCATCAAAATATCTGTCCAAGCAGCCCAATGTGGACGCTGCATATATTCTGGAAATGGTGCGGGGCTGTGAAAAGCCCCAGATCCTGTTTGTATTCGATATGATCGGCAGCACCCGGAAGCTGTTCTACCCCCTGTCCAAATATCTGGCAGAGGTGGTGCATCCCGGGGACAGCCTGTGCTTTCTGAGCATGGAGCAGGAGGCTGCGAAAAAGGCGGTTCAGGGCATCGAGCCCTTCTATGTCCGCAAAAAGCGGTTCTTTGAGCGCTGATTGCCATACCCGGCACAGCTGTTGGAGGTTCATGTGATAGATACTGGTGAAATGGAGTTTGAGAGCCGGATGACCGCTCCGGAGTTTACCCCTCCGGATGTGGAACTGGAGTTCTCCCTCCGCCCGAAAACACTCAATGAATATATCGGTCAGGATAAGGTCAAGGAAAACCTGGCGGTTTATATTGAAGCAGCACGCCGCAGAGGGGAGCCTCTGGATCATGTGCTGCTGTATGGTCCCCCCGGTCTGGGCAAAACTACCCTTGCAGGCATCATTGCCCAGGAGATGGGTGTCAACCTGCGGATCACCTCCGGCCCT
>NZ_FR894900.1:37988-47289 GCF_000434255.1 Ruminococcus sp. CAG:379
CCCTGCCATTGAAAAGGCAGGGGATCTGGCGGCACTGCTGACGAATCTGTCGGAAAATGACGTGCTGTTCATTGACGAGATCCATCGGCTTTCCCGGGCGGTGGAGGAGGTGCTGTATCCGGCCATGGAGGACAATGCCCTGGATATTGTGATCGGCAAGGGACCCTCCGCCAATTCCATTCGGGTGGATCTGCCGAAATTCACTCTGGTGGGGGCTACCACCCGTGCGGGACAGTTGACCTCCCCCCTGCGGGATCGGTTCGGCATCATCCAGCGGCTGGAGCTGTACCCGCCGGAGCAATTGTGCGACATCATCCGCCGCAGCAGCATGCTGCTGGGGATTCCCTGTGAATACGACGGCGCCATGGAGCTTGCCCGGCGTGCCCGGGGCACACCCCGTATTGCCAACCGGCTGCTGAAGCGGGTGCGGGATTTTGCAGATGTTATGGGGGACGGAAGAATCTCCCGCCAGATTGCCTGTACCGCTCTCGACAAGCTGGAGATCGATGAGCTGGGGCTGGACAGTCTGGACAAACGGATGCTGCAAATGATCATCAAGGGCTACAACGGGGGACCGGTCGGTCTGGAAACCCTGGCTTCCGCCATCGGGGAGGAGGCTGTGACCCTGGAGGATGTATGCGAGCCGTATCTGATGCAGCTGGGCTTTTTGTCCCGGACGCCCCGGGGCAGATGCGCAACCCAGCTTGCCTATCAGCATCTGGGCATTCCACAGGAGGGAAGCCAGGACGGTCAGCTGACCTTGTGATAGCATACAATACTACAAATAAGGAGATTGGACAAATGGGAAGACTATTCGGAACAGACGGCGCAAGAGGTGTGGCGATTACGGAGCTGACCTGTGAGCTTGCGATGCAGATCGGCAGAGCGGCGGCACTGGTGCTGACCCGGAAGATGAATCACAAGCCGATGATCTATATCGGCAAGGATACCCGGATTTCCTCGGATATTCTGGAAGCTGCCCTGGCGGCAGGCATCTGCTCTGTGGGAGCCAATGCGGAGCTGCTGGGCGTTGTGCCCACGCCGGCTGTGGCGACCCTTGTCCGGCTCAATGCGGCGGATGCCGGGGTGATGATCTCCGCCTCCCACAACAGTGTGGAATTCAACGGCATCAAGCTGTTTTCCTCCACGGGCTATAAGCTGTCCGATGAAATCGAGGAGGAGATCGAGGCGCTGATCCTGGATCACCCGGAGCAGATCAAGCTCCAGTCCCATACCAACGTGGGGCGCATCAGCGTGTACCAGGATGCACAGCGGGACTATATCCGTTATATCCAGAAGGCGATCCATACGGATCTGAAGGGGCTGCGGGTAGCCCTGGACTGTGCCAACGGCAGTGCTTCTGCCACAGCAAAGAAGCTGTTTGAGGGTATGGGGGCAGAGGTGCTGATGGTCTGCGATCAGCCGGACGGCAGCAACATCAACGCCGACTGCGGCTCCACCCATACGGAAAGCCTTATGGAGTTTGTACCGGAGCATCAGTGCGACCTGGGTCTTGCCTTCGACGGGGATGCGGATCGGTGCCTTGCGGTGGACGAAAAGGGCGAGTTGGTGGACGGCGACAAGCTGATTGCCATTTTCGCCAAGGCATACAAGGATCAGAACAAGCTGAAGAACAATGCCGCTGTGGTTACGGTGATGACCAACCTGGGTTTCCAGCATTTTGCGGCAGCAGCCGGCATTGACGTGGTGGTTGCATCCGTCGGCGACCGGTATGTGCTGGAGAAAATGCTGGACGGAGGCTATAACATTGGCGGCGAGCAAAGTGGTCACATCATCTTCTTGGATGAGGCTACCACCGGAGACGGACAGCTGTCCGGCGCAAAGCTGATGGAGATCATGGCGCAGACCGGCAAGAAGCTCAGTGAGCTTGCCACTGTGATGGAGCATTTTCCACAGGTGATGATCAACGTCAAGATCGCCGCAAAGGATCGGGAAATGTGGAAGAATGATCCGGATATCACTGGACTGATCGCAAAGCGTGAGGAGGAACTGGGGGATACGGGCAGGATCCTGGTACGGGAAAGCGGTACGGAGCCACTGATCCGGGTGATGCTGGAGGGGCGTGACTTCCGGCGCATCAATACCTTTGCAATGGAGATTGCGGATAAAATCAGAGAAAAAGTAGGACGATAAGCTTTGAGAATTGCAGACAACTGGAAGGAATACCGGATCCTGGACACCTCCGACGGAGAGAAGCTGGAGCTTTGGAACGGCGTGAGTCTGATCCGGCCGGATCCGCAGATCATCTGGAAAACGCCCCATGCCGTACCTCAGTGGGACACGGCGGACGGGCATTATCATCGCTCCAATGCAGGAGGCGGCAGCTGGAGCTTCCGCAGAAAGCTGCCCGATTCCTGGATGCTTCACTACAAGGCGCTGACGTTTCAGATCCGCCCCACCGGCTTCAAGCATACTGGGTTGTTCCCGGAGCAGGCGGTGAACTGGGACTATATGTCCGGACTGATTCAGAACGCAGGCAGACCCATCAGCGTATTGAATCTGTTTGCATATACCGGAGGCGCCACCCTTGCCTGCGCCCAGGCTGGTGCGTCCGTGTGCCATGTGGATGCCTCCAAGGGCATGGTTCAGTGGGCACGGGACAATGCGGCGGCATCCGGTCTGACGGAAAAACCCATCCGGTGGATCGTGGATGACTGTGAAAAATTCGTGCAGCGGGAGATCCGCCGGGGAAGAAAGTACGATGCCATTGTGATGGATCCACCCAGCTATGGGCGTGGCCCCGGAGGAGAGGTCTGGAAGCTGGAAAACTGTGTGTATGATCTGGTGCAGCTTTGCGCCGGGGCACTTTCGGAGGATCCGCTGTTTTTCCTCATCAACAGCTATACTACCGGGCTTTCCCCTTCGGTGATGGGGTATATCCTGGGAACGGTGCTGCAAAAAAAGCTGGGCGGCAGCGTACAATTTGATGAAATCGGGCTGCCGGTGGAGCAAAGCGGTTTATACCTGCCCTGCGGTGCAACGGCAATCTGGCAGGCTGAATAAGGGCAGTGTCCCGGAAATATGGTATGGGATACGGCGGTATGTGGGGCAACAGCGGGACAAGTGTCCGCGCATTGCCCTGTTTCCTGTTTTGGGCATGCATCGTGTCCTGCCGAACCCATGCTACGAAAGGAGCCGGATCATGGCTGAAAACTGCATCATTGAAGTGCAGGATCTGCACTTTGCATACGAAAACGAATTGGAGCCGGAGAAGCCTGCTCATCAAGTGCTAAAGGGCGTGAATTTACAGATCCGCCGGGGGGAATTCGTGGCAGTGCTGGGACATAACGGTTCCGGTAAATCCACCCTTGCAAAGCACTTGAATGCCATTTTGCAGCCTACCTCCGGCAAGGTGCTGGTGGAGGGCATGGACACCTCCGACCCGGAGCTGCTGTTTGACATCCGGCAGCATGTGGGAATGGTGTTTCAGAATCCGGACAACCAGATCGTGGCAACCATCGTGGAGGAGGACGTGGCATTTGCACCGGAAAACCTGGGAGTGCCCCGGGAGGAAATGCGCAAACGAGTGGATGATGCTCTGAAAGCGGTGCATATGTACGAGTACCGGCATCATGCCCCCCACCAACTGTCCGGAGGACAGAAGCAGCGGGTTGCCATTGCCGGTATCATTGCCATGCGACCGGACTGTATCGTGCTGGACGAGCCCACCGCTATGCTGGATCCCCACGGCAGGCGGCAGGTCATGCGCACCATCCGGAGCCTGAACCGGGAATACGGCATCACCATTGTGCTGATTACCCACTATATGGAGGAAGCGGCGGAATGTGACCGGGTGGTGGTGATGGACAGCGGCAGGGTGCTGCTGGACGATACCCCCCGGCAGGTGTTTTCCCATGTGGCGCAGCTGAAGGATGTGGGGCTGGATGTGCCCCAGGTGACGGAGCTTGTGTATCTGCTGAACCAGGCTGGCTGTCAGCTGGATCCCCACATCATCCACGAGGAGGAATGCGTGGAGGCACTGGCACAGCTGCTGGGAGCACCGGATGCGCCCGGTGCGTGAATATCCATGGAGGAGAGAGACGATTGGCAATTCTGAAAACTGAGGGACTGACCTATCAGTACAGTGTAGGCACTCCTTTTGAAAAAACCGCTGTGGATCATGTGGATCTGGAAATCCAGAACGGGGAGTTTGTTGGTCTGATCGGCCATACCGGCTCCGGGAAATCCACCCTGATTCAGCAGTTCAACGGCTTGCTGAAGCCCACCTCCGGCAGGATCCTCCTGGACGGGCAGGATATCTGGGCGCTGAAAAAGGCGGATATGCGGCAGGTGCGGTTCCAGGTGGGACTGGTGTTTCAGTATCCGGAATACCAGCTGTTTGAGGAAACCGTGTATAAGGACATTGCATTCGGTCCCCGGAATATGGGACTGGATGAACAGGAGATCGACCGGCGGGTGCGGCAGACTGCCCAGGCAGTAGGTCTGGCACCGGAGCTGCTGGAGCAGCCTCCCTTTGCCCTGTCCGGAGGACAAAAGCGCCGGGTTGCCATTGCCGGCGTCATGGCAATGGAACCACGGGTGTTGATCCTGGACGAGCCTACCGCCGGGCTGGATCCCCGGGGCAGGGACCGGATCCTGGATCAGCTGAAGACGTACCACCGGAGCCATGGGGGTACCATTATCCTGGTGTCCCACAGTATGGAGGATGTGGCACGGTTCGCCTCCAAGATCTTAGTGATGAACCAGGGCAAGGTGTTCTGCTACGACACCCCGGAGCATGTGTTCCGCCGTTCTGAGGAGATCCGGAGACTGGGCTTGTCCGTGCCACAGATCACCCGGGTGTTCAACGCACTGGAAAGCCGGGGCTATCGGTTTGACAGCCAGGTGTATACGGTGGCGTATGCAAAGGATATGCTGCTGCAGTATCTGAAGGAAAAAGGCGGTGATGGAACATGCTGAAGGACATTACCCTGGGGCAGTACTTTCCCGGCGAAAGTGTGATCCACCGGCTGGATGCCCGGTTCAAGATCATCCTTACCACCCTGTTCATCGTCATGCTGTTTGTGACCCAGAAGGCGCTGGGACTGGCAGTGGGAGGCGTGTTCTGCCTGTTTGCCATCGTCCTGTCCCGGATCCCGGCAAAGATGTTTGTCAAAAGCATCAAGCCCATCGTTCCCATTCTGATCTTCACATCCCTGCTGAACCTGCTGTTCATCGACAAGGGAACGGTGCTGTTTGCCTGGAAGTTTATCCACATTACCCAGGGGGGCATCCAGACCTCCGTGTTTATGGTAATCCGCATCATTTTCCTGATCGCCGGCACTTCTCTGCTGACCTATACCACGTCCCCCATCCAGCTGACTGACGCTATCGAGCGACTGCTTTCTCCCTTGAAAAAGCTGCATGTGCCGGTGCATGAGCTGGCGATGATGATGACCATTGCCCTCCGGTTCATCCCTACGCTGATCGAGGAAACCGACAAGATCATGGCGGCGCAGAAGGCACGGGGGGCGGATCTGGAAAGCGGCAGTCTGATGCAGCGTGCAAAGGCTCTGATTCCTATTCTGATCCCCCTGTTCGTGTCCGCATTCCGCCGGGCGGAGGAGCTTGCCACCGCCATGGAATGCCGGTGCTACCGGGGCGGAGAGGGACGCACCCGGCTGCGGCAGATGCAGTCCGGTGCCCGGGATTATATAGCCCTGGGCGTTACCTGTGTATTTCTGGCGGCAGCCATCGTGCTGCCCCGGTTGATCTGACCGGAGGGATCCATGATGCAGCGTGTGCTGAAACTGGCAGGACGCATCAGCCGCAGGGCAGAACGGCATCCGCTGCTGTGGTGCTTTCTGCTGCCCTGTTTGCTGTTCGGCTTTGGCTTTGTGATCCAGGGGATCTACCCCTTCGGCAATGCCCAGATTCTGGTGACGGATCTGTGGCACCAATATTACCCCTTTCTCCGGCTGTTGCAGGAAAAGCTCCAGACCGGCGGTTCCATGCTCTATACCTGGCGCTCCGGACTGGGTACCAATTTTCTCAGCCTTGCTTCCTATTACACCGCAAGTCCGCTGAATCTGCTGGTGCTGTTTGTGCCGGCAGTATGGCTCCGGGAGGCTCTGACCCTGTTCGTGATGATGAAGGTGGGCTTTGCCGGGCTGTTCTGCGGCATGCTGCTGAAGGATCTGTTTCACCGCCGGGATATGTCTTTGGTGTGCTTTTCCATGCTCTATGCCCTGTGCGATTATATGACCGGCTATTACTGGAACGTTATGTGGCTGGATACGGTGGCATTGCTGCCCCTGGTCATGCTGGGTCTGGTCTGGCTTGTCCGGGACGGGAAGCGTTGGCTCTATCCCCTTGCACTGGGGCTGTCTTTGATTTCCAACTACTATATTGGCTATATGACCTGCATTTTCAGCGTACTGGCGTTTTTTGTACTGTGCATCTGTCTGGGTCGGAGCATCCGGCAGTGGCTGCTGGCAGGGATTCGGTTTGCATACTGTTCCCTGATCGGCGGCGGACTGTCCGCCTGGCTGCTGCTGCCTGCATACCGGGCATTGGGACTCAGCTACAGCGCCAACAGTCAGTTCCCGAAGAAAGCCCTGTGGCAGTTGGACTGGCGGGACATGCTGTCCAATCTGCTGAGCTTTCAGCGCCCTACCTCCCTGGAGGGACTGCCCAACGTGTCCTGCGGCATGCTTTGTGTGGTGCTGTTCTTTGCGTTCATTTCCGCAAAGAAAATTCCCCTCCGTGAAAAGCTTTGCGCAGTATCCCTGCTGGGATTCCTCTTTGCCAGCTGTAGTCTGAACATCCTCAACTATATCTGGCACGGATTCCACTTCACCAACATGCTGCCCTACCGGTTCTCCTTTCTGATCTCCTTCGTACTGGTGGTGCTGTCCTTTCGGGCATACTGCACCCTGGACCGATGGCAGCGGTTTCAATTTGTGCCCATCCTCCTTGGTACAGGTGCGCTCTGCATCCTTTCCTGGGGACGGCAGACCAGATTTGCCGTGATTTGCAGCGGTCTGCTGGGGATCGGCTTTCTGCTTCTGCTGCTTGCCCGGCAGTTCCGGCAATGCAGCCGACGGGAACTGAACCGGATCCTGGTGATTGCCGTTACAGTGGAAATGCTGTTCCAGGTGCGGCTGGGAAACCAGCAGGTGGGATCCACCAACCGGGAAGTGTATCCCCGGAACAACGTACAGATGGAAACCCTGCTGGAGCAGCTGTCCCTGCAGGATGCGGACTTCTACCGGGCGGAGGAAAGCCGAACCTACACCCTCAATGAGGGGGCGTTGATGGGCTTTAACGGGGTATCCCAGTTTTCTTCCTCTGCCAATGTGGCGGTGACCGGCATGCTCAAGCGGATCGGTCTGTCCGCCGGGGAGAATGCCAACCGGTACTGCTACAGCGCCTCCACCCCCTTCACCAATATGCTGCTTGGGGTCAGGTATGTATTTGCGGTGGATGGGTATCTGCCGGATGCAGCCCTGTACACGGAGGTACTTTCTACTGATCCTGTGACCGCATACCGGACAAATTACGCATTGCCCCTGGGCTATATGGTGGAGGAGGACGTGCTGAATTGTGTTATGACCAGTGGCGGCAACGTGTTCCACAACCAGAATAAACTGTTTTCCGCTATGACCGGGATCCCGAAGGATCTGTTTTCTGCGGAGCTGCCTTCCGGCACCCGGCATACGGACATTACCGCCGACAGCAATCATTATGGCAGCTATCACATCTGCGCCGGTTCTGCGCCAGGCAGAGCTGCCTTTGATTTCACCCCTACGGAGGACGGAATCTATTATGCCTACGTCAGCGGCGGCGGCATCAAAAACGTGGAGGTAGACCGGCTGGGTATACAGCCCCAAAGCTACAACATGGAGCGCCGTCCCTATCTGTTCCCCCTGGGCAGCATTTCCGCCGGGGAAACGGTTTCCATTGGCGGAGAGATCCCGGCGGATACGGATCAGTATCTGACCTTGTATGTGTACCGGCTGAACCAGCAGGTGCTGGAGGAGGGGTATCAGCGCCTGGGGGATGAGGTTCTGACGGATCTGCAGGTGGAGGACACAGCCGTGTCCGGCAATGTTACGGTCAGGACAGAGGGCATGCTCTACTGCTCCATTCCCTTTGAACCGGGCTGGAGTGCTCAGGTGGACGGGGAACCGGCGGAGCTGGTACCTCTGTGCGGTGCCATGACCGGCATTCGGCTGACCCCCGGCACCCACAGCATCCGGCTGAACTATGTGCCGGACGGATTCCGGGAGGGTGTTCTCATTACCGGAGCCAGTGTGCTGCTGTTGGGGGCAGATCTGGCAGCGGCATATGTATGGAAGAAACGAAGAAAGAAGGTGCACCCATGCGAACCCTCAAATGCATGATGGCATACCGGGGCACAAAATATCACGGCTTTCAGCGACAGGATAATGCCCACACCGTCCAGGAGGCGGTGGAGCAGGCACTGGGCAGTGTGCTGAACCATCCGGTGACCATTTACGGCTGTTCCCGGACGGATACGGGGGTGCATGCCCGGCAGTATTGCTTTTCCTTTCAGACGGAACGTCCGATCCAGCCGCTGAATCTGGTGCGGGGGGGCAACGGCAGGCTGCCGGATGATATTTCCCTGCTCAGTGCGGAGGATGCAGCACCGTCGTTTCACGCCCGGTATGCCTGCCGGGGGAAAGAATACCTGTATCTGATCCACAACAGTGAATCCCCCAACCCGTTTCTGCGGGATCTTGCCTGTCACCACCGGCGCCCCATTGATCCGGCATTGCTACAAGCCTGTGCGGATCGCTTTATCGGCACCCATGACTTCAAAAGCTTTTGCAGCGCGCAGGCACAGCGTACCAGTACTGTCCGCACCATCTATGATTTTTCTGTAGAAATGAGCGGAGATTCTATAATACTACTTGTCAAAGGCGATGGTTTTCTGTATAATATGATTAGGATCCTTGTGGGCACTATGCTGCAGGTCAATGACGGCAAGCTGAAGCTTTCGGATCTGGACGGAATCCTGGCAGCCCGGGATCGGCGATGCGCTGGAAAAACCGCAATGGCATGCGGTTTGTATCTGAACCGGGTGTTCTATGACGATGCATATCAGACAGAGCCGAAAAAAGGACTCCGGATTGTAAAAAAGGAGATGGAGCCGGTACCCGTTCCGGGATGGATCCGGTAAAATACTATGGCGACTGAATACAACACACAGGACATTGTAGTAGCAAGACGAAGGCGGAACCGACGGCGCAGGATGCAGAAGCTGTTTTTGTTTCTGATGCTCCTGCTGCTGGCGGGGATTATCTACGCCCGCCGG
>NZ_FR894900.1:47307-56521 GCF_000434255.1 Ruminococcus sp. CAG:379
GGAATTATCTCCGCCCGCCGGGATGTCTGGTATCCGAAGCTGGAGGGGATCGGTACCCGGTATCAGACCATCCGGCAAAATGACGGAACCCTGGCAGAGGGGAATTTTCCTCTGACGGTTTCCGGAGGCATCGACTATGAGACCGCAGATATGAATGGCAGCCTTGTGATTTTAAGCGATGCCAATTTCTATATCTATGGGCTGGACGGCAACCTGCGGGAAAGCAGACAGCATGCCTATGCAAACGCCATGATGGAGGTTGCGGGGAAAAAAGCGCTGATCTACGAAAGCAGCGGCAACCAGTTCCGGGTGGAAAGCAAGAGCAAGACTCTGTACACCAAGGAGCTGGACGAACAGATCGTCTTTGCCCGGCTCAGCTCCAACGGCAATGTGGCGGTGGTGACCACATCCCAGCTGTGCGCATGCACCATCCGGGTGTATGACGAAAACGGCCAGGAGATCTACAGCCGGGACTGTGTGGATCGGGTGTCAGATCTGGCATTCAATCCAAAGGGCAACGGCTGCTCCATTGTGCTGCTTACTGTACAGGACGGTCAGATCCTCTCAACTGTTCGCTCCTTTCTGTTTGACAGTAAGGGGGAGCAGTGGACCTCCGAGCCGTTGAACACCTTCTGTATTTCCCTGTCCGTAACGGACAGCGGCGTATTTCTGATGGGGGATACCCGGTGTGCCTTTTATGACAACGCCGGACAACAGACCGGCATGTATGCCTACACCGGTACGCTGGTGGGGGGAAGCAGTGAAAACGGGAAGGCGGCATTGTTGTTTGAAAACGAAACGAAGCGGCGTTCCAGTCTGGTTTTGTTGGATTCTGTGGGGGCGGATCCCAGACAAATTGATTTTGACATGGTCGTAAAAAATGTGCATGTAATGGACGAAAATGCATACGTTCTGACTAAGGTGGGAATGGAAACATATTCATTCGACGGGACACAGAAAAGCAGTGTAGAGGTTTCTGACAGCTATGACGATTTTCTGCGGATAGATAAATACCTGTTCTTGTTTGGATATGACAAGATTGATCGGATGGATTTTGCAAATTGATTTGAATTTGCCGCAAGGTAGGAGGACAACACGATGGGGAGCCAATTCTGGTGGTTTTATGACATATTGGCAGTGGCGTTGGCGCTGTTTATTATTTATCTCAACGCCAAAAGAGGATTTAAGAAGAATTTTTTGATCATCATCGGCTACGTTTTGTCCGCTGTGGTGACATCCGTCACCAGTGCTATGCTGGCGGAGCCGGTGTATACCTGGCTGATCCGGGAAAGCAATCTGTACGCCTTTGAACAGGTGCTGTCGGATTATGACGGCACTGCGGTGATCCAGGATGCTCTGGACAAACAGGAATACGGCGCTAGGTTTGACGAGAAAAAGATCGACATTTGTCTTTCGCCGGCAAAGGCGGATTTCGAGGATGAGTTGTACCGGTATGTGAACCAGACCTGTGACTATACCGTGACCACACCTACGGAATTCCGGAATATTCTGCGGGGGGCGTTCATAGAATCTTTCGGCAGCCTGATGGCAAAGCAGATGCCTTTGTATGCAAGGTTGTCTTTGGAGGATAAGCTGGCGGACAACGATACGCTGTATGTGGAAACCATGCAGCATATCTATGGAGAAACCGGCTCAACGCGGCAGATCACATCCTATCTGGAGGACACCTATGTGAAGGATGACTGTATCCGGATCATCAATTCGTTCCTGTTTGTTGCGATTTTCTGCTGTCTGATGAGCCTGATTGCCGTATTGGCGAAAAAGCTGGAACCCAGGATTTATTTTAATATTTATCCAGTGGTGGATCATACGGCCGGTGGGCTGCTGGGCATTCTGGAGGCACTGATGCTGCTGTGCCTGCTGTGCATCTTCCTGCGGCTGCTGTTTGTGACCGCTTCTGACACCATGCTGGTGCTGAACGAGGAAACGATCCTCAAAAGTCGGCTGTTTCGATATATCTATCAGTTGTCTGGCAAGCTGTAATTGACTGAGCAAAGGAAGGAGCATTCCGGAGGCGGAATGAAGAAATATGATGGTTTTATGTAGCAGATGCAAACGCCGTCCTGCAGTGGTTTTTATTCAGACCATGCACGGCAACGAAAAGAAAAGCGAAGGACTCTGTATGCTTTGCGCCAAGCAGATGAACATTCCTCAGGTCAAGGACTACATGGAGCAGATGGGCATTACGGACGAAGAACTGGAGCAGATGTCCGACCAGATGATGGAACTGATGGACGGAGACAACTTTGAGATGGGGGGCTCCGGCACTCTGCCGCCCTTTATTCAGAATCTGTTCAATGCGAATAATGCGCCGAAGCCGGAGGAAGGCAGAAACGGCAAGCAGGAGCATGCCCAGGAACCCTCTAAGGGTAAGAAAAAGAAGGAAAAGGGCAAGGAACTGAAGTTCCTGGACAATTACTGCACCAATCTGAGCCAGCGGGCAGAGGAAGGCAAGTTGGATAATATCGTGGGCAGAGAACGGGAAATTGCCCGGGTGATCCAGATCCTGTCCCGGCGACAGAAAAACAATCCCTGCTTGATCGGTGAGCCGGGCGTGGGTAAGACCGCCATTGCGGAGGGCATCGCCCAGAAGATTGCTGCCGGAGAGGTGCCCTTCAATTTGCGTGGCAAGCGGGTCTATCTGATGGATCTGACCGCCCTGGTGGCTGGCACCCAGTTCCGGGGTCAGTTTGAAAGCCGGGTAAAGGGTCTCATCAGCGAGGTCAAGGAACAGGGGAATATCATCCTGTTTATCGACGAGGTACACAACCTGATTGGCACGGGTGATTCCGAAGGCTCTATGAATGCGGCGAATATTCTCAAGCCTGCCCTGTCCCGGGGAGAAATCCAGGTCATCGGTGCCACCACCTTCAGCGAATACCGGAAGTATATTGAAAAGGACAGCGCCCTGGAGCGCCGGTTCCAGCCGGTGACGGTGAACGTGCCTTCCATTGATGATACGGTTGCAGTGCTGATGGGCATCAAGAAGTATTACGAAGCATTCCACCGGGTGAAGATCAGCGAATATCTGGTGCGGATGTGTGCGGTGCTTTCCGACCGGTATATCAATGACCGGTTCCTGCCGGACAAGGCCATCGACCTGCTGGATGAAAGCTGTGCCTGTGCATCCATCCGGCATCCGGAGTTGGGCAAGCTGGACGAAACCGTCAAGAGCATTGCCGACAAGGAAGCAAAGGAAAAGGAGATCGAGGAGTCAGAAGCGCCGGATTATCAGGCTCTGGCGGAGGTAAAGGCGGATCTGATCCGTCTGCGGGAGCAGCGGGAACAGCTGGAGAAGCAGACTGCCAATATCACAGTGACGGAGGAGGATCTCGCCCAGGTGGTGGAGGTCTGGACAGGCGTGCCTGCCAGCAAGATCACTCAGACGGAGTTTGCCAAGCTGGAGCATCTGGAGGAGAATCTGTCCAAGCGGGTCATCGGGCAAACCGAGGCAATCCGTGTGTTGAGCCGTGCCATCAAGCGTACCCGGGTACAGCTTTCCAAGCGCCGCCGCCCTGCATCCTTTATCTTTGTGGGGCCTACCGGCGTGGGCAAAACAGAGCTGGTCAAGGTGCTGGCGGAGGAGATGTTCGACTCCACGGAAGCACTGATCCGGTTGGATATGACCGAATACATGGAGAAGCATGCGGTTGCGAAAATGATCGGTTCGCCCCCCGGCTATGTGGGATACGACGAGGCAGGTCAGCTGACCGAAAAGGTGCGCCGCCGCCCCTATTCCGTGGTGCTGTTTGATGAGATCGAAAAGGCGCATCCGGATATTATGAATCTGCTGTTGCAGATCCTGGATGAGGGACGGCTCAGCGATGCCCACGGACGATCCGTCAGCTTTGAAAATACCATCATTGTCATGACCTCCAATGCCGGCTCCACGGACAAGAGCACCGGCATGGGCTTTAACAAGACCGAGGGGGAGATCAGCCGGGAGAAGGCGCTGAAGGCACTGCGGGAGTTCCTGCGTCCGGAGTTTATCGGCAGAGTGGACGAGGTGGTCGTGTTCCGCCCTCTGACGGTAACGGATTTTGCAGATATTGCGGGACTGATGATGTCGGAAATGGAGCAGGCTCTGGCAGAAAAGGAAGTCAAGCTGGAGGTATCACGGGCTGCCCTGGAGGAGATCGCCAAGGATGCGTTTGGAAAATCCTACGGCGCCCGGGATCTGCGTCGGGTGATCCGCCAGAAGGTGGAGGATCCGGTGGCAGAGATCCTGCTGCGGCACAGCGGCTATGTGGCAAAAATTTCAGTGGATGTGCTGGATGGTGCCCTCCACGTCAGCGAGGTTGTGGAGGTCAAAACAGAATAATGCGCACCGTACAAGTGAGCCTAAAAAACGGACAGTCGGGGATTCCCGGCTGTCCGTTTGTGTTGCCTGAAAGGATTATTTCTCCACCGGGGTGTAGCGAACCCGGATCTTCGGCAGTCTTTCGATGGTGGTGTAGCTGTTGAACAGTCCATCTGCCAGGGTGAGATCATTCTCACCGCTTGCAGGAGGTGCAAACAGCCGCAGGGTCATATCACAGGGGCCTGTCAGAGGCTTCTTGAAAAACAGAGGCATCAGATCCACGAATCGGGTTTTGGGTGCCTTATAGAACCACTTGCCACCCAACTCAATCATCAGATTGGTGTCATCCTCAAAGTACAGCTCACAGAAGTGAGGATTCCCCTCAAAATGCAGATCCATTGCCAACCCCTCTGCATCTTCCGAGCCGCCCCAGCGCAGGGTTACCGGCAACTGCTGAGCATCCTGATTGGTCAGTCTGGGCAGGAACCAGTCCTCCTGGATCAGTTCCCGGAAGGTATCCATGACCGGCTGTTCGATGCCGACCTCCGGATTGTTGGGATCCTCGATCTCCAGACCCAGCCTGCCCCGATCCCGGAACTGGTAGAAAGTGAAGCCTGTGAACCAGGTTGCCTGATCCTTGACCAGCAGATCACAGAACTCCCGTACCATCTTTGCCTGGTCATAGGGACCGGTTACATCCCCGTCCGCATTGAACTCGGACATGACCATGGGCTTTGCCACGCCGCCGTTGAGGTACCGGAACCGTTCAAAGCTGCGCTTGGTCATCTCATAGGTCTCTGTCACGGTATGCCGGTTGTGGCTGGAGCCGCCCGGCTCTGCCACGTCATAGGGCCAGCCCCAGTGCAGCGCCATGTATTTGTCCACGGACCAGACATCCGCTGCCGGAATGGTCTGGGCAAATTCCTGTTCCATTTCAATTTCCTGCTTGTCGGCATGCTCCACGCCGCCGATGCAGACGATTACGGATACGTTGGGGGCTTCTTCCTTGATGATTCGGGCAGCGCGTACAAAGAAATCCGCTACCTCCTGATAGGTGCAGCGCTTGTTGAAGGAGAACCAGTTGCCGGTGGCTTCATGGTTGATCCGCAGCAGCATTCTGCCGAAGGGGCGCAGATCCTTGCCGATCTGTGCCAGCATTTCATCGGAAACGTGCGGGTCGATGGTGAGAGTCAGGGTCACATCCTGACCGTGGGCACGGATCTCCCGCATGTAGCAGAAGGGTTCCCCCTCTGTGTTGCCGCCGATGCCGCCCTTATAGGTGAAATAGTCATCGTAGGGGTAATCCCAGGCGAAGCTTACGTCCGGGCTGGCGTGAACCACACTTGCCCGACCCGGCCAGCCTTTGTCCAGCGGGTAGTAGCAGTACATCAGACTGATGCTCCGCATGGGACGCTCCAGCTTGGCGAGGATATAGTCCTGGTTTACATATTCGCCCCGTTCGCTGCCGTCCCCCAGGTCAATGGCGCAGTTGGCTTTGCCCATATGAACTTTATAAAGATTTTTTAATTCCATTGCTTTTTCTCCTTAAATGATTTGGCTTCCATAGTCTGCACTGCACAAAACCTGTGCAGTACTGCCTTTATTATAAGCGAAACGGGGAGGGCTGTCAACTATAAAACAGTATTTTTTCTGCTGAAAAGTACTCTGTTTTCAGGCAGCGCTGTACCTTAGCCCGGACTATGCCCCGGCATCATACATGGCTTTCAGCTTGCTGAGGGCACGCTTTTCAATCCGGGACACATAGGACCGGCTGATGCCAAGCCGATCCGCCACCTCCCGCTGGGTCTGGGGCATGTGGTTGTACAGTCCATAGCGCCGGGTGATAATATCCAGCTCTCTTGGCTCCAGGCACTTGTCCAGATACCGGTACAGCTGCTTGGAGCGGATGGTCAGATCCACCTGTTCGAACACATCGCTGCTGTCCGCCACAATGTCCATGAGGGTCAGGGTGTTCCCGTCCTTGTCCGTGTCGATGGGCTCGTCAATGTACACGTCATTGGCGGTTTTCTTCTGCCCCCGGAAGTGCATGAGGATTTCATTTTCAATACACCGCCCCGCATAGGTGGCAAACTTTGAGCCCTTAGAGGCGTCAAAGGTATTCACCGCTTTGATCAACCCCACCGTGCCGATGGAGATCAGCTCATCCTGATCCTTGCTGTTGGCGTAATACTTCTTGATCATGTGAGCCACCAGCCGCAGATTATGCTCGATCAGCATGGTGCGTGCCTGGCTGTCTCCCTGGGCGAGCCGGGCAAAGCAGTCCGCCTCCTCCTTTGGGGACAGAGGCTTGGGAAATGCCATGGCGGTGTTCACATGAAGCGCAAAGAAAAACAGATTGCTGAGAATACCGCTTAAAAACTGCAAAAACATTGCATCACCTTCCTTCGGCTCATTGTATGAGTCTGGGCTTGGGTAACATGCGTCCCAGTGTTCCATCCTTGACAATTGGCATTCTTTCCGGTATAATAACAAAAAAGGAGGTGGAGCATATGGCAGATCGGGACATCAAGGAGCTGGAAGAAACCGTCCGCCGGATGCGCAAGGCAAATGAGGCTGCTTCCCGGATCGGCACACAGCCGAAAAAGGAAAGCAATGACCTGCTGCAATTTTTCATTGGCATGATTATGCTGGGAGCAGGGCTGTTCTGGCTGTTCCAGAAAACCACCGTTTCTACCAGTGGGATTTTTGCACTGGGAGGGTGGATGCTTGGCAGTGTGACCATTCCCAGCGGCGCAGTGATCCTGCCTTTTTTCATTGGTGTAATCCTGCTGTTTTTCTGCGACCGCCGTATCTATGGCTGGATCGTGACTGCATTGGGTCTGGCAATCATTGTGCTTGCCATTATCATGAGTATTCAGATCCGGTTCACCCGGACAACGATGTTCGAGTTCGTTATGATGTTTTTGCTAATCGGCGGAGGCTGCGGCTTGCTGCTAAAGGTACTGTTCCGCAAGAGATGACCTGCACAGCATGGTGCAGCGTTATGGTGAAAAAACGCTCCCGGTTCCTGGATGGAATCGGGGCGTTTCTGTATGGGGGTAAGAAATGCGAAGAATGAATCGGATCAGTCTGCTGCTGACCGGAGCATTGCTGACGGTGCTCTTTGGCATGGGCGCTCAGGCAGCGGATGCTGCCGGGGATGTGAATGCAGATGGGGCATCTGATGCGGAGGATGTGGCATTGCTGCAAAATTGGCTGCTGGGGCAGGAAGTGACCCTGTCGGATGGGCAGGCAGGGGATCTGAACGGAGACGGTATGCTGAACGGGATGGATCTTTGCCTGATGAAGCGAGGACTTCTGACCAATGCGGGCAGGCAGGTGACGGTTTCCGATGCGGCGGAGCTGGCACAAGCCATGGCGCAGGCACAGGCCGGGGATGTAATTCGTTTGAACCCCGGGATGTATCAGGTATCGGACAGCGGTGCACAGAAATTTTATGGCACGGTGGAGGGTAATCAGCAGCAGCCCATCATCCTGCAGGCGGCAGATCCGGCAGATCCGCCGGAACTGACCGGTACCGGAACCGATGGCGGTTATGTGATGCATATCACCGGGGATTACTGGGTGCTGGAGCATCTGCTGCTCACCAATGCACAGAAGGGAATCGTGCTGGACAATTCCAACCACACCGTGCTCCGCAGCTGTGAGATCGCCAATACCGGTGCGGAGGCGGTCGCCATCCGGGACGGCAGCTCCTACTGCCTGGTACAGCAGTGCAGCATCCACGATACGGGGCTGGTTACACCCGGCTATGGGGAAGGGGTGTACATCGGCAGCGCCTACAGCACCAGTGGCTTTGATTACAAATGCGATTACAACCGGGTGGATGGCTGTGTCTTTCGGAATGTGGCAGCGGAGCATGTGGACGTGAAGGAATACACTACCGGCACGGAGATCAGCGGCTGCACCTTTCACGGGGAGGGCATGACCGGGGAGAATTATGCCGGCAGTTTTCTGGATATCGCAGGGAATGACTGCTATGTACACGACAATATCGGATACCGGGACGGGAACAGCAAGATCGTGGCTGCTTTTGAACTGCACGAGCAGGTCAGCGGCTGGGGGTATCACGCCCGCTTTGCAAACAATACTTTGTACATGGACAGACCCTACGGGGAGGTGGATACCAGTCGGCGTATGTATGTGGTGGATGGCTGGTACAGCGACTTTTCCGTGCAGCACAACCTGGTGGATTATGGGGAAGGCTTGTCCAAAGCAGGGAGGAACTGCTACAATTCGGATCAGGTCACATTCCTCGCCGAGGACTGCGTGCAGTAGGCAAAAGCCCGGAAAACCGGGATTGCAACCGCCGGTTGACAAATTGCAAGGCACTGGTTGGTTGTCTGCAACCGCTGTGTATGGTATCATAGGGACATCATCCAAACTGAAAAGGAGCAATGAATTATGATTTTTGCAGACAAACTGATCCAGCTTAGAAAAAAGAGCGGATGGACCCAGGAGGAGCTTGCGCAGCAGATGCATGTGTCCCGGCAGTCCGTATCCAAGTGGGAGGGCGCCCAGTCCGTTCCGGATCTGGAAAAGATGGTGCAGCTGTCCCGGCTGTTTCATGTGACCACGGATTATCTACTGAAGGATGAGGAGGGGGAGCCGGAGCCTGCACCTGGGGAGGATCCGGGGGAGTCTCTGCGCCGGGTGTCCCTGGAGGAGGCATCCGCCTTTCTGGAGGCAAAGCAGCGTAGTGCCGGGCCCATAGCTTTTGCAACCATGCTTTGCGTGCTTTCCCCCATCGGTCTGATCCTGCTGGCGGCGATGAGCGAGGTGCCGAAGTACGGTATTCCGGAAAATGCGGCGGCGGGCATCGGCATGATCCTGCTGCTGCTCCTGGTTGCGGCGGCAACTGCCATGTTCATC